>SKSL01000069.1 GCA_007123015.1 Natronohydrobacter sp.
CGCCCGGCATAGAAGGTCAGATCAACAGCGCTGACATTCGGCGTGGGTACACGCAGCGCGGTCCCGTCCAGTTTGCCCGCCAGTTCCGGCAGCACTTCGCCAAGTGCCTTGGCTGCCCCGGTCGAGGTCGGGATCATTGCCATGGCCGCTGCCCTCGCGCGATACAGATCCTTGTGCCGCCGGTCCAGCGTCGGCTGGTCGCCCGTATAGCTGTGTACTGTGGTCATCACGCCTGACTCGATGCCGATGGCGTCATTCAGCACCTTGGCCAGCGGGGCCAGACAGTTCGTGGTGCAAGACCCGTTCGACACAACCAGATGATCACTGCGCAGGCTGCGATGGTTCACCCCATAGACGATTGTCGCATCTGCATTCTTGGCCGGGGCCGAAACCAGCACCCGACTGGCCCCGCGGGACAGATGCACAGCAGCCTTGTCGCGGTCATTGAATTTTCCTGTGCATTCCAGCACGACATCGACACCTTCCCAGTCCAGCTCGGTCGGTTCATAAGTGGACATGACCTTGATCGGCCCGCGCCCCAGATCAATCTTGTCATCCTCAACCCGGACCGATCCGGGGAAGCGGCCATGGACCGAGTCATATTTCAAAAGATGCGCATTGGTCTCGATAGGTCCGGTCGCGTTGATTTTCACGACTTCGACATCGTTTCGCGCGCTCTCAGCGATATGCGCCAGCGTGCAGCGTCCGATCCGGCCAAATCCGTTGATCCCGATGGTGATCGTCATGGTCTCTGCTCCGCATTGTCTTTCTCTCATGCCGGGTATACGCCTCGAACTATGGCAAAAAAAGAGCGAAAAACGTTGTGAAAGAGATCGTTAGCGCAATCTGACCCATGATAGCGCAATCGGATGCCTTGTGCTGCCATGAAAACGCGCAGCGCGCAGTCAGCATCCGGGGCATCACCTGAGATATCGACTTGCGTCGGGGGCCGCAGGCGATCAAAACCGGCGGCAGCCTATTCAGCTTCTTGAGAAACTTTGCCAGAGGTGTAGGGATGTCGGCGCAAGGGATGGCAAGAACCTGCGGCAAAGGGTAGGAGCAGCGTGGCGTTACTGGAGAATATTTTGCAGCTGATCGACATGCGCTCCTTTTCGTCGGTCTGGTACTGGATCGTTCTGGCGCTCTATTGGTCCTCGCTCAGTCAGAAAGTCCTGGGTGCACCGATTGATCTGATCACCAGCGCGCGCCGCAGCGGGAACCCGCAGCAGGTCGCGGATCTGAATGCGCTGGTCGAGATCCATGTTCGCCGCAAACTCGGTTTGATGCGCCGTGCCGGGCATTGGATCGTGGCCTTCGTGGCGGCTGCGCTGACCGCCATCTCAGTGCTGGCCTTTCTATACAAACTTGAATTCGCGCAGGCTGTGACCCTCATCCTTGCGCCGATGGTGATTGTCCAGCTTCTGGCCTTGCGACTGGCCTTCCGGATCGAGCGGGAACAGATCACGGATGTCCGCTTGTGCCGGGCGCTTCTGGCGCATCGTTTCTGGGTGCAGGTGCTGGGGGTGGTCGCGATTTTTATGACCGCTATCTGGGGCATGATGTTGGTCATGTCGCGCTCGGTTCTGGGCTTTTAAGCGCAGACGCCTTCCGCTAACAGTCCGGCCCGTTCAGACAGGAGATCCCCGCAATGCTGACGCAGGTCCAGACCGTGCAGATGGGTGGCGCGCCCGAAGGCTATGACGCGGCTCTGCTTGCGCGCGAAATCGAGAGAAACGACGCCAGCCTGATCCATGTCGCCCGCGATGACAAACGACTGGAGGCCATGGCGCAGGCCCTCGCGTTTTTCGCCCCAGAGCTGACGGTGCTGCGTTTCCCGGCTTGGGATTGTCTGCCCTATGACCGGGTTTCGCCCAATCCGGAAATCGCCTCGGCCCGCATGGCGACACTGGCGGCGCTGGCGCATGGGGTGCCGGGCCGTTTCGTGCTGCTGACGACCATGTCCGCGGCAACCCAGCGCCTGCCTGCGCGCGATGTGGTGGCCGAAGCCTCGTTCCGGGCGGTGGTCGGCAAGCGGCTTGATGAGCAGGCCTTGCGGCATTGGCTGGTGCGCATGGGCTTTTCGCAATCGCCCACTGTGACCGAACCGGGTGATTTCGCGATCCGGGGCGGCATTTTCGACATCTATCCACCGGGCGAAGGGGGGGCAGTGCGGCTGGACATGTTCGGCGATATGCTGGACGGGGCGCGGCGGTTTGACCCGGAAACGCAGCGCTCGCGCGAGAAACTGCAGCAGGTGGAATTCGCGCCGGTCTCGGAAATCATCCTCGACGAGGCCGCGATCACCCGGTTTCGCCAGAATTACCGTATCGAATTCGGGGCCGCAGGCAGTGATGATCCGCTCTATGAAGCTGTCAGCGCCGGGCGCAAGCATCAGGGCATGGAGCATTGGCTGCCGTTCTTTCATGCCCGGATGGAAACTTTGTTCGACTATCTGCCGGGGGCCTCTGTCATATTTGACGACCAGCTGCAGCCCGCGCGCGCGTCCCGCTGGGAAGGGATCGCAGATCAATATGACGCGCGGCGCGAGGCGATGCGCGCGAAGGGGCGGCTGGATACGGTCTACAAACCCTGTCCGCCCCAGCTGCTGTATCTGGATGATGCAGGTTGGAACGAGGCGCTTTCCGGGCGTCGGATCGTACAGTTGAACCCGCTGAAAACCGCCCCGGGGCCAGGCGTGGTCGACGCAGGCGGGCGCGCAGGGCGCAGTTTCGCACCAGAGCGGCAGGCGGGCGCGAATGTCTTCGATGCGCTGGCCGCGCATGTGAAGGACCGGCTGGCCCATGGCAATGTCGTGCTGGCTAGCCATTCAGAGGGCGCGCGCGAACGGCTCTCGGGGCTGTTGGAAGATCACGGCGCGGGCGCGGGCGAGTCGATTGCCACTGCGCGCGATCTGACTGGCAAGACCGGGCTGTTCCTGACTGTCTGGCCGCTGGAGGAAGGGTTTGAAGCGCCTGATCTGACAGTGATTTCCGAACAGGATGTGCTGGGCGACCGGCTGGTGAACCGCACCAAGCGCCGCATGCGGGCAGAGAATTTCCTGTCGGATGCGCAGACCCTCTCGCCCGGCGATCTGGTCGTGCATGTCGAGCATGGGGTGGGCCGCTATACTGGGCTGGAAACGATCAAAGCGATGGGCGCGCCGCATGAATGTATCGCGCTCGAATATGCAGGCGGGGACCGGCTGTTTCTGCCGGTTGAGAATATCGAGCTGCTGTCGCGCTATGGCCATGAAGAGGGGTTGCTTGACAAGCTGGGCGGGGGCGCGTGGCAGGCCAAGAAAGCAAAGCTCAAGCAGCGTATCCGCGAGATTGCCGACAAGCTGATCCGCATTGCGGCCGAACGCCAGCTGCGCAAGGCACCGATTTTTGCCACGCCCGAAGGGATCTGGGAAGAATTCCTCGCCCGTTTTCCCTATTCCGAAACTGAGGATCAGTTGCGCGCCATCGAGGATGTGCTGGATGATTTCGACTCGGGTCGGCCCATGGACCGGCTGGTCGTGGGCGATGTCGGCTTTGGCAAAACCGAAGTGGCGATGCGCGCAGCCTTCATCGCGGCCATGTCGGGCGTGCAGGTCGCCGTGATCGCGCCGACAACGCTGCTTGCGCGGCAGCATTACAAGACCTTCGCTGAACGTTTTCGGGGTTTTCCGATCAATGTCAGACCCTTGTCGCGCTTTGTTAATGCAAAGGATGCAAGTGCCACGCGCGACGGGCTGACGAAAGGCACGGTCGATATCTGCATCGGCACCCATGCGCTTTTGGCGAAATCGGTGAAATTTGCCAATCTCGGCCTGCTTGTCATTGACGAGGAACAGCATTTCGGCGTGGGTCACAAGGAGCGGCTGAAAGAGCTGCGCAGCGATATTCATGTGCTCACACTCACAGCCACCCCGATCCCGCGCACGCTGCAACTGTCGCTGACAGGCGTGCGCGATCTGTCCATCATCCAGACCCCACCCGTGGACCGACTGGCGATCCGCACGTATGTCAGCGAATTTGACGCCCTGACCCTGCGCGAGGGGTTGCTGCGGGAGCATTA
>SKSL01000217.1 GCA_007123015.1 Natronohydrobacter sp.
AAACCATGGCCTCCTGCGCGCTGGCGCAGCTGGTCCGCCCCGGCGCGCCTGTGGTGCTGGGGGCCTTCCTGTCATCCATGTCGCTGCGCACGGGCTCGCCGACTTTCGGCACGCCGGAACCCGCGCTGGGCTCGCTGGTGATGGGGCAACTGGCGCGGCGGTTGAACCTGCCTTTGCGCTGCGCGGGAAATTTCAGCACTTCGAAAGCGCCAGACGGGCAGGCCATGCAACAGGGCATGATGTCGATGATGTCGGCCATTCAGGGCGGCGCGAATTACATCCTGCATGCGGCCGGTTTCGTCGATGGGCTCTTGTCGATGTCCTATGAGAAGATGATCATGGACATCGACATGTGCGGCGCGTTGCATGCCTATCTGGCGGGGCTGGAGGTGACCGACGACACGCTGGCCTTTGACGCACTGGCGCAATTCGGCCCCGGCGAGCATCTGTTCGGCACCGACCACACTTTGCGCCATTACCAGACTGCCTATTGGGATAGCGGCTTCAATGATGATCGCACCTATGAAACCTGGTCCGAGACTGGCAGGGTGGATGCAGCGCAGCGCGCCAACCAGCGCTGGAAGGATGTGCTGACAAGCTATCAGCCGCCGCCGATGGATGCGGGTGTCGCTGAAGCGCTGAGTGAGTTCGTGGCACGCCGGAAGACCGAAATGCCCGATGCCTGGTATTGAGGGACAGATGTCGAAGGATCCGCTGCTCCAGCCCTATCAACTCAAGCACCTGACCCTGCGCAACCGGATCATGACCACCGCGCATGAGCCCGCCTATCCCGAGGACGGGATGCCCAAGGCGCGCTATGTCGCCTACCATGCCGAACGCGCGAAGGCCGGGGTCGCACTGGCGATGACAGCTGGCTCTGCCGCTGTGTCGCGCGACAGCCCGCCGGTGTTCAACAATATCCTGGCCTGGAAGGATGAAGTGGTGCCGCATATCCGCGCGCTGAGCGAGGCCTGCCATGAGCATGGCTGCGCGGTGATGATCCAGCTCACCCATCTGGGGCGGCGCACGGGTTGGAACAAGGGCGACTGGCTGCCCTCGATCTCGTCCAGCAAGCACCGCGAGCCCGCACATCGCGCCTTTCCGAAACTGGCCGAGGATTGGGATATCGAACGGGTCATTTCGGATTTTGCCGATGCCACGGAACGGATGCAGGCGGGCGGCATGGATGGGGTGGAATTGCAGGCCTATGGTCATCTGCTCGACCAGTTCTGGTCGCCGCTGACCAATGATCTGGATGGGCCTTATGGCGGTGAAAGCCTGGACACCCGTATGCAACTGCTGATGGACACGCTGCGCGCCATTCGCGCGCGGGTGGGCGACGGCTTTATTGTGGGGGTCCGGTATACAGCGGATGAAGTGGCAAAAGGAGGCATTGACGCGACCGAGGGGCTGGAGATTTCCAAACGGCTGGCCGCTTGCGGGATGGTCGATTTCCTGAACGTCATTCGCGGGCGCATCCATACGGATCCGGCTATGACCGATGTGATCCCGGTGCAGGGGATGAAATCCGCCCCGCATCTGGATTTCGCGGGCGCCGTGCGCGCGGCCACTGGCATGCCCACCTTCCATGCCGCGCGGATCCCCGATGTGGCGACGGCGCGGCATGCGGTGGCCTCGGGGCTGTTGGATATGGTGGGGATGACCCGCGCGCATATGGCCGACCCGCATATCGTGCAGAAAATCCGGGAAGGGCGCGAAGATGATATCCGCCCTTGCGTCGGTGCGACCTATTGTCTGGACCGCATCTATCAGGCGGGTGAGGCGCTATGCATCCACAATGCCGCCACAGGGCGCGAGTTGACCATGCCACATCAGATCATGCCTGCCGCGACACGCAAACGGGTCGTCGTGGTCGGCGCAGGTCCGGCCGGGCTGGAAGCTGCGCGCGTGGCCGCCGAGCGCGGGCATGACGTCACTGTATTCGAGGCCCAGCCCGCCCCCGGTGGCCAGATCCGCCTGACCGCGCAGAACCCGCGCCGGCGCGAGATGATCGGCATCATCGACTGGCGTATGGCCCAATGCGCCGCGCGCGATGTGGCCCTCCATTTCAACACCTATGCCGAGGCCGAGGACGTGACGGCCCTGAACCCCGATGTGGTGATCATCGCCACCGGCGGGCTGCCCAATACCGAACTGTTCGAGACCGGCACTGAAAACCCGCATGTCATCAGCGCCTGGGACATGATCGCGGGCGATGTGAAACCTGCGGGCCGCGTGCTGGTCTATGATGAAGCGGGCGACCATCCGGGGCTGATGGCCGCCGAGGTGGCCGCGAATGCCGGCGCACAGGTCGAGGTGATGACCCCTGACCGCAGCTTCGCGCCCGAGATCATGGGCATGAACCTTGTCCCCTATATGCGCGCGCTGCAGAACAAGGATGTGTCCTTCACAGTGACCCGCCGCCTCTTGGACGTAGCGCGCGACGGTAACCGGATGCGCGCCACCATCGGCACCGACTACAGCGATTTCACCCATGATCAGCACTATGATCAGGTGGTGGTGAATTACGGCACGATGCCGCTGGATGACCTGTATTTCGCCCTCAAGCCTTTGTCGCTGAACGGCGGCGCGGTAGATCATGACGCCCTGATCGCCGGACGCCTGCAGACCGTGACCCGCAACCCTGCAGGCCAGTTTCAGCTTTTCCGTATCGGCGATGCCGTCGGCGCGCGGAACACGCATGCCGCCATCTATGATGCGTTACGGCTGATGAAGGATATCTGATGCACCTTGGGATGTTCGGCGCTGGTTTCCCATGCCGACGATCGCCGCGCGGCCGCGCGAGACATGGGTCCATCCGGCCGGGGCGGCTTCGGCATTCTTGTGGTCACGATGAGCCTGTTCCTGTGGGACGGTTCCACCATGACATTGTGGTGTCCCCGGCGTTGATGGTCGCGTGCTGGTGCTCAGTCAGGCCGTGCAGAACTCCGGCGCGGGCGATTGGCCGGCATGCATAGTCCTGCCCCGCGCAGCCGGACAACTGGCCAGCTTGGCGGCGCCGATGGGGCTGGCGGGGCATCTGCCGGGCATCATGACCAATATGGGCGCGATGGCGCTCTTGATGCCAGTTGCCGCGCAATTGTCGGGGCGGCTGGACAGGACACCAGGGCAAGTGCTGATTCCGCTGACCTTTCCCAGAACTGGCCTTTCCCAGAAAATCCTGCAGCGCGACCGTGTCGAGCACGGTATCCGCCCGCAAAGGCTTCAACTGCGCGTTCGCTTCTTTGCATTTCTTCAGCTGCGCGCGCCATTGTCCTCGGACCGTGCTTGGATGGCTCCTGCGGGGTAAGGGCATATATGGTGATGCTGGCATCATTTCGGTTGCGGCCATGTAATGGGGGCAAGTGCCACTGATGGAGTGGATGGGTTTGAGGGCCTGTTTCACAGTCATTCCTGATCTGTATGTGTTTCGTCGATCTCGATTCGATCCGCGATCTCGGGTGTGATCAGCCCGGCATGAAACGCCAGCAGGATCAGTTTCGCGTCCAGTCTGTCGCCCTCGTCCATTGCGGCTTCCAGACGCTCATCTGCGCGCCTGGCTGCCTCGGAACCGTTGTTGTCGGCGAACTGTTCATGTCCCAGGATGCAATAGGCCAGCAGCTGCGCCGAATCTGCGAAAGCAGTCTCCTGCACTTGCGCGGCTGCATGTTTCTTTGTGAGCTGGATCACGGTCAGTTTGACGGGCTCTGGCACAAGCAAAGGATGCAGTCCCGCAGCTCGGAGCGCATCATCCAGCGCGCGCATGGCGGTCGAGCGACCAAGGAACATGTCGAAAAAGCGTATCATGCCCACATCGATAACAGGTCTCGCGAAGGGCAACATCTGCATTCTGGCCGGTCACTGTATCACGATTGCATCCAGCGCTCGAACAGCCTGCGCAAGGCATAGCCCCGGATAAGGGAAATGACAGTTTATGTGGAGCGAATGATTATGCGGACTAGCGATGAGCGTTTGGCTTTTAACAATTGACACAGATAGCATATTTTCTCTGGCGCACTCTACATAATCCATTGTCCTTCGTCGGGCG
>SKSL01000160.1 GCA_007123015.1 Natronohydrobacter sp.
GCAGCGGCAGGGGCGGTGTTGCGCCCTGATGGCTCGATCAGCACACCGCTGGCTGCAACACCTGCATCCGCCAGCTGTTCCATGACAATGAAGCGAAAGGGATCACCCGTTATGACCAGCGGATCGCCGAAGCCCGGCCCGGTGAAGCGCTGCGCCGAGGCCTGAAACAGGCTTTGCGTGCCCAGAATATCAGCGAATTGTTTGGGGAAGCTCTGCCGCGAAAGCGGCCAGAGCCGGGTGCCAGAACCCCCGCAAAGAAGGACGGGAATGATCATGATCGTAGCTCCGTCAATCCGAAAATCAGGTTAGGCGACATCGGTCGCACTGGGAATATCACATTGCGTCCCATCTACCAGAAGACTGGCCGCTTCGTGCAACAAACGATCCCAATAGCAATAGCTTTCGAGGAGCGAGCGCTCAACGGCATCAAGCTCTTCCAGTGCTGCGTCAAAGCGCGCTGTTCCGCTATCGACATTATCAAACCGATTATCAGCAGACTTGATCAGCCCCCGCGCATGAAGCGTGTAGAGCAGCGCCTCGAATCGTTCGGTTGTCCCGACAATCATATCCGGCATCGCGATATTGCGGATCGCTGTGGCAAACATCGCCCTGTAATCAACACGCGGAACCAGCATCTGACCTGCCAGACGCCGGGTCTGTCCATTGTCGATTTCCAGCCGCAGGCCCGGCTTGTCGAGCGTGCGGCGCAGGAAGCCGCCAAAGGTTGTTTCCGCCGCTTTCATCTCTTGATGCATCGGATGGGTCACCGAGCGCATGATGAAGCGGTAGAAGCTGAAAATCCGTGGCCCCGGTTCGCGCAGGACAGCCAGGTAGACCGAATTCTGTGGCAGATGGCGGGCAGCGCCATATTGCAGATGGCCCATCAGAACTTTGACCTGTCGCCGCGCCTTCTGGTCTTTCGACAGAAGCTGGTCCATCTGATGGATCGCGATCTGCAAGACCGCGTCCTGGTCATGATCCCGCCTCAGGATTTCATTCAGGCTGGTCCCCGCTGTTTTCGGCACATGAATATGAACCACTGCCTCGGGGTTCTCACCAGAATTCCGACGATTCAGGCCGATCTGCGATTGAAATTCAGGAGAATCGAAAAAAATCTCGCGCAAGGACGCCAAATCCTTGACGTTCTTGGACATTCTCTCGACTTCCTCATCAGAGGCCGTGCGCCCCAGGAACATCTTGTAGGCTGCGCGGATATCATCATCAGAGATACGCATAAATTCCCTCGTGCGCGGTGACGGGGCGTGTTTGCCCCAACGTGGTCTCAATCATCTCAGGGCTCCAGTGCCGGGTTACGCCAGAGCTGCACACCATCGACCTGAATATGTGGACGCCCCGCGCGCGGCGGCGCGACGGCTGGGCGCTCCATTTCCAGCAGCCAGCCCTGTGCAAGGAAATGCGCAAACAGCGCCCCCTCGATTTCGCGGCTATGAGTGCCAATCAGAACGCGTTTCACAAGCCGTGACATCGCCTCTGCATTGCCCGCAACATAGGATGTCTCACCCCCTTGGATATCGATATGCAGCAGATCGATCATACCCCCTGCGCCAAGCTCATCGAGCGTATGGCAGTCAAGGACCTGCAAGCCGCGCGTGGCTTGCGCTTGTTCCAGTCGGGCGGGATCGGGGTAGAATTCGGGCTCGCCGCCCCAATGCGCCTCGCCTGCATCAGGGTCTGGAAAGATGGCCTTGCCTGCGCGCGGGCCTGCGACACCATGCACCAGCCGGTACTCATTGGGCGAGAAGCCGTTGATCATCAGTGTCTCGCGCGCATTGGCGAGATGATTATGGTCACCCTCGATCCCGATCAGCTCGACGGCCAGCCCACGAGACCGGGCCGCCACGCCCATATTGGTGATCCAGCAGCCCCAGCCGCACCCAAGCTCGACGATGCGGTACTGTGTCTGGGCCAAGGCCACACTGCGCAGGGCGGCCGCCCATTCGGCGATATCGGCATGCCAGTTTCCGGGGTCCGGCGCGGGTTCGACAGTTCCCGCCAGACGATTCAGCAGCGCCGGGTAGACCCGCGGCGCGACCCGTGTGCCCAGAAAATTGGTGACAAGGCCGGGCGCAGGGGCGGCGTCTTTCTGCAGAAAAGAGGCAATCAGCGCTCTTGCGTCAAACTCGCAGAAATAATGGTCCAGCGGGCTGCTGGGACGTGCTGATTTCTGGGCTTTTTCAGCGGCCTGCCGGGCGCTTGGCACAGCTTCCAGAAATTCCGCAGCCCCCAGAAAGGTCGCGCGCAACTCATCGAGCGTAGAAATATGCGCCTGCATATGCGTCACTTCAGCCGCTTCAGGCGCACGGTTCAGAAACAGCCGATACGCCAGATCAATCGTATTTGCATCAAGCACGCTGCACCTGCTTTCCAGTTGCGCCTTCAGTCTTGTTCGCGTGCGCGGGAGCGCCCAAGATTTCGTCAAGCCGCGCCTTGAAACGACGCGCGATGGCTTCGGACGAGAAGTTGTTCCGCACATTCTGCCAGGCCGCTTCGGCACGTGCGGCACGTTCTTGCGGGTTGTCATAGACCGCGCGCAACTGTTTGGCCGCGTGATCGACATCCGGTTCGGCCCAGCTTTGCCCTTTGCGCACGAAGATGTAATCCTGCGGCTGCAGCGGTCGGATCGTGTAATCGACCAGCCAGACAGTATCGGCTGTGCAGAAATCCATATTCGCAGAATAGCCTGTGACCACGACAGGCACTTTCAGATTCATCGCTTCAATCATTCCGAAACCCCATCCTTCGGATTTATGCAGCGAAATGTAACAATCAGAGCCCTTCTTCAGCAGCAGCAGATCATCATAGCTCAGCGTCTCATTCATCAGCCGGATACGCCGATCCTTGGCCATCAGCGCATCAACCTGACGCCAAAGCCGGACTTGCGGCGGATCCCCCACGGAATTACGATTCTGTGTCTTTACGACCAGACGGACATCGTCGCGATCCGGGAATGCTTTCTGGAATGCCTCCAGCACAGCGACAGGGTTCTTGCGCTGTACGAAAGAGAAGCTGTCAAAGGCCACAAGGAAAACGAATTCATCGCCCTTGAAACGGAACCGATCATTGACGAATGCCCTTGCGGTGGCACGGTCGATATCGGGCACATCTTCGTAACACATGCCCACATTCACCACAGGTTTCTTCATCTTCGGCTGATAGATCGTCACCCCATATTCTGCCGCGACCCAAAGCTCGTCGATCATCTCCATGCCGAGGTAATGGCACATTGCCGGGCTGTCGAGTTCCCAATAGACATAGGCAATATTATACGCCCCCGAAAAGACATCCGGCTGATAGGCAAAGGCCAGCGGGATCGATTCGGCATTGAGCTGGATCAGGTTGATCCGTGCGCGCTGATATTCGGACAGCGCGCCAACCTTGCTGAAGCCTTCGGGAGCGGGGTTGTCCATGCCGAAATCGACACAGTTCATGCTGTAGCCCGTATGTTCCATGATCTTCGCAGACAGGCGCGTGGCCTGCCCAAGCCCGGACGCTTTCTGAAACGGGCCGATCATCTGCACGTCGACAGTGGGCGGGCCTGCCGGAACAGGCATCGCGGCCGCGTGGAATCGATGGCCGTCTGGTGTGACGGTCAGGAAAGAGCGGCTGGTCAGATCGAAGCCCTGACGACGCAGGATGCCCTTGAAGCGATCAACAGTCAGGCGCGGCAAGTCCCCGCGCTCTGGCAGCAGGTCCGCTGCGAAAAGTTCAAGCTCGCTCGGCGCACCATCTTTTTCTTTCAGCAGCGCCTGAAGCTGCTGGGGCGGCAGATAGCGCAGAAGATCCGGACGGCCGATCGCGATTATCAAGAGCGACAGGACAAGCAACCGACGCGCATCACCCGCCCCCATGTCAAGGAAATGGAAGCGCGTATGCCCGAGGAAAAACTGTTCTGTGAAAGTCGAGAGCGCGAAAGCGTCAAGGCGGCGTACCGGGTGGATGGCCTGCATCAATTCGGCATACCGCTCGGGCACAAGACAATCCTCGAAGCCAAGCGCATAGGCCTCGGACATGCACCACC
>SKSL01000004.1 GCA_007123015.1 Natronohydrobacter sp.
CTGCGCGATGCTGGCGATCCGGTCGAAGCCGCGAAAGCCTATGATGCAGCGGGTGCGGATGAGCTGTGTTTTCTGGACATTCACGCCACGCATGAAAATCGCGGCACCATGTTCGATCTGGTCACGCGCACGGCAGAAAATTGCTTCATGCCGCTGACTGTGGGGGGCGGCGTGCGCACAGTCGCGGATGTGCGCGCGCTGTTGCTGGCAGGGGCGGACAAAGTGTCGTTCAATTCGGCTGCCGTGGCGGACCCGGATGTCGTGGCGCGGGCGGCGGATCGCTTTGGCAGCCAGTGCATTGTCGTGGCGATTGATGCAAAGACTGTCAGCCCCGGCGAGTGGCAGATTTTCACCCATGGCGGGCGCAAGCCGACCGGGGTCGATGCCGTGAAATTTGCGCGGATGGTTGCGGAGAAAGGGGCAGGGGAAATCCTGCTCACCTCGATGGACCGCGACGGCACGCGGGCGGGGTTCAACCTGCCCCTGACGCGCGCGATTGTGGACGCTGTGGGCATTCCGGTGATCGCCTCGGGTGGCGTTGGTACGCTGGACCATCTGGTCGAAGGGGTGTCTGTCGCCGGGGCGTCGGCTGTGCTGGCGGCGTCAATCTTCCATTTCGGGGAATTCTCGATTGGCGAAGCCAAGGCGCATATGGCTGCAGCTGGTATCCCGGTGCGGCTGTCATGAGCGCTTTGGAGCGACTGGCCGCGACGATTGCAGCACGGCAGGGGGCGGATCCTGATAGCAGCTGGACGGCGAAACTGCTGGCCAAGGGCCCGGAAAAATGCGCCGAGAAATTTGGTGAAGAGGCCATTGAGGCCGTGATCGAGGCCGTCAAGGGCGATGCAGAGCGGCTGAGCTCGGAAGCCGCGGATGTGATCTACCATCTGCTGGTGATGTGTGCCGCGCGCGGCGTCACTTTGGCCCAGATCGAGGCGGAACTTGCGCGGCGCGAGGGCACCTCAGGCGTGGCCGAGAAAGCGGCGCGCCAGAGCTGACGCACCTTGTCCTGCCCGATTGCGGGGTATATGGGACACATGTTAAGCAATTCAAAGGCATAAGATGGAAGCGTGGCTGCTCTCGCTTGTGGGCACCCTGGAAGGCGCGCGACTGGCCACGCTGCTGGCGCTGACGGCGGCCCTTGCACATGCCGTTTTTGGCGCTTTGCAGAAGGGGGCGCATGATCCCTGGCTTTCGCGTGGCTCGATCGATCTGGCGCTGGTGGTGATGTCAGCCCCGGTGGCGCTGTTCTGGTTTGGCCTGCCACCTGCGCATATGTGGCCCGTTCTGGCCGGCGTCGTGGTGATCCATTTCGCCTATAAGCTTGCCATGGCGCTGGCCTATGAAAAGGCCGCTTTCACAGTGGTTTATCCTGTCGTGCGCGGCACGGGTCCGTTGATCACGGTCATCGCGGCCATGCTGTTTTTCCACGAGTCCTATACAGCGGTGCAATGGCTGGGCGTGGCCTGTCTGTCGGGCGGGATCCTGCTGTTGGCACTGCGCAACCTTTCGGAAGAGCAGATCGACCCACGCGCCTTGAAGGTGGGATTGGCCTGGGCGGCACTGGGTGGCGTCCTGGTCGCTCTCTACACCACCTACGATGCCTGGGCGATCCGCATCTCGGGCCAGCCGCTCGCCTTTCTGGCGTGGTTCTTCTTCCTCTCCTCGGTCGATTTCATGATCCTCGGGCTTTTGCGTTATCGCAATATGGCGCACCGCCCCGAGCCGCTGCCGCTTTTGCTGCGTGGTGTGGCCGGGGGGCTGATTGCCTATATCAGTTTCGGGGCCGTGATGATTGCCACGTTGATCGGCAAGGTGGGTGAAGCAGCAGTGCTGCGCGAAACCTCGACTGTTTTCGCGGCCCTGATCGGCTGGTTCATCCTGAAAGAGCGCGTTGGCCCGCGCAAACTGGCCTTGATGTGCATGATCGCCGCCGGGGCCGTGATCATGGAGCTGGGTCGCGCCTCATAGCCGCGAGGACAGGATGCCCGTATTGATCCCGCCCATGCGCAATTCGCCATATAGTCGCTGATATTCCATCTTGGGGCACAGGTTCTCGACCACATCCACGCCACGCGCGCGGGCCTTTTCAGCGGCTTCCGCATGGCTGACACCGATCTGCATCCAGATCGTGCGCAGATTGGGCAGCGCTGCGAGCGCTTCATCAACAATCGGCGGAACGGCGTCAGAGCGGCGGAAGATATCGACCATATCGACCTCTGGCGGGCAGTCTGCGACGGTCGTGCGGATGGTCTCGCCTAACAGGGTTTCGCCTGCATGGCCCGGATTGACCGGAATGATGCGATAGCCTTTCAGCTTGAGATAGCGCGCAACGTAATAGCTTGGCCGGATGTCGTTTTTCGAGACACCAACAACCGCGATGGTCCTGGTGCGATCCAGGATGGATTTCAAATGGGTATCTGATGGGCGTATCATGCGATGATGAAAGCGTGCATCGTCAAGATTGTCCATAATAAAAAACGCCCGGCTGACGAGCCGGGCGCAGGTGCGGAACGAGGGACAGTAACAAAAAGACGCGGAGTTCCGTTCCAGCGTCATGCTGGGTAGATGGGCATTCGCTCTCTGATTTCCATAGGCAGTCGCGCAGCTGTGAAGCTGCTTTGCAGTAGCCATGCGTCCATCCATGTCCCTTCCGCAAACGTGTCACGCTTGAAACATTTGCCCATCTGGCGCATAGCAGAAATCATGAACATGTGAAGGTTTCGTCATGACTCTCGCCGCGACATCGCCCGCCGCCCGCACAAGCTGGCTTGTGCTGATCGCGATCAGCTTCTGCCATTTGATCAACGATATCATGCAAAGCTTGCTGGCCGCGATCTATCCGCTCTTGGCGCTCGAATTTGACCTGAGCTTCTGGCAGATCGGCTTGATGACCTTTGCCTTTCAGGTCACGGCGTCGCTCTTGCAGCCGCTGGTCGGACTGGTGACGGACAAGCATCCGATGCCGCAATCATTGCCTGTGGGTATGGGTTCGACGATCTGCGGGTTGGTACTGCTGGCGATGGCGTCCAGCTATAGCGGGTTGCTTCTGGGCGCGATGCTGATCGGGATCGGATCGGCCATCTTCCACCCGGAATCGAGCCGGGTCGCGCGTCTGGCCTCGGGCGGCAGGTTCGGCACGGCGCAATCCCTGTTTCAGGTGGGCGGCAATTTCGGCTCTGCGCTGGGGCCGCTTCTGGCCGCGTTCATCGTCGTGCCGCTGGGCCGTCCGAGTGTGGCGATCTTCGCCCTTCTCGCCTTTGCCGGGGTGGTGATTCTGAACCGGATCGGTGCGTGGTACGGCGCGCTGGCGCGGGCGAGTGTCGCAAGGGGACTCGGCCGCACAACACATGCTCTGTCGCGCAACCGGGTTGTCTGGGCGATTGTCGTGCTCGCCGTGCTGACCTTCTCGAAGAATGCCTATACAGCCAGCATCGCCAGCTATTACACGTTTTTCCTGATGGATCGCTTCGATCTGGGCATCGTGCCCGCACAGCAGATGCTGTTCCTGTTTCTCGCGGCAACTGCTGTGGGGGTCATGCTGGGCGGGCTGATCGGGGACCGGTTCGGGCCGCTGGTGGTGATCTGGGGATCGATCGTCGGTGTGCTGCCCTTCACGCTGGTTTTGCCGTATGTGGGCTTGGGAATGACCGCCGTGCTTTCGGTGGTGATCGGTGTGATCATCGCCTCGGCCTTTCCGGCGATTGTGGTCTATGCCCAGATGCTGATGCCGGGGCGGATCGGGCTGGTTGCAGGTATTTTCTTCGGCTTTGCCTTCGGGATGGGTGGCATTGCTGCGGTCGTGCTGGGGGTGCTGGCAGATGCGCGCGGGATTGCCTGGGTTTATCAGATCTGCGCCTTCCTGCCGATGCTGGGGTTCATGACCATATTCCTGCCGCGTCGCGCTCTGCTTACCCCTTGACCGCTTCGCGCCCATGGGCTAGCCCTCAGTCTCGCGCGGGCATGGTGAAATGGTATCACACGAGCCTTCCAAGCTCTTGGTGCGGGTTCGATTCCCGCTGCCCGCTCCA
>SKSL01000060.1 GCA_007123015.1 Natronohydrobacter sp.
CGGGCAGCGTGCCAAACAGCCCCGCGCGCTCCAGCACCGGCGAGGCCCCCGAGGCCATCGCCGTGGCCTTGGGATTGGGCCAGCCATCGCGCGGCGCGACCAGCCGCATCCGTGCGCAGCCGAAATTCAGCATCGCGCGCGCGGCCGCGCCGATATTCTCGCCCATCTGCGGGCGGACCAGCACCATCAAAGGCGTGGGCGCGTCGAAAACTTCGTCATCCTTGGGTGTCATGGGGCTCGGCTGGCTGATGTGGCAACACGCCTGCCATAGCCGCCACTGCCTGATGCCGCAAGCGCGGGCCGCTTGTCACTGAAATGGGTGCAGGCTAGAAGAGCGCAAATTTCCCGAAAAGGTGCCCCATGCCTGCGGATATGCCCCAGCTTTACCTGATCACCCCGCCAGTGATCGATCTCGCGCAGTTTCCCGCAACGCTGTCGCGGCTATTGGACACAGTCGAGATCGCCTGCCTGCGCCTGGCCCTCGCCAGCCCCGTAGAAGATGTGATCCTGAGGACTAGCGATGCGCTGCGCGACATCGCCCATGCGCGCGACATCCCGCTGGTGATCGCAGATCATGTGCTGATGGTGGAACGGCTGGGGCTGGACGGGGTGCATCTGACAGCGGCGCATGCGCGGATCCGCAAGTTGCGCGACAGCATGGGACAAGACGCAATCATCGGGGCCCATTGCGGTACAATGCGCCATGACGGCATGACTGCAGGCGAGGCCGGTGCGGATTACATCAGCTTCGGCCCGGTCGGTGCACAGGCTTTGGGCGACGGCCAGACCGCGCCCCGCGAGCTTTTCGAATGGTGGTCCGAGATGATCGAAATCCCGGTTGTCGCCGAGGGGGCGCTAAGCCGGGATCTGGTCGAAAGCCTCGCGCCAGTGGTCGATTTCGTGGCACTCGGACCAGAGATCTGGGGACAGGACGACCCTCTCGCGGCCCTGCGCGATCTGACCGCACCATTGCGCTAGAGCGCATCGCGTTCATTCGCGTGCATGCCATATACTCTCACCTATTGTTTTCGCATGTCGAAAAGCTTGGAATCGGTTACCACTTCCGAGCGACATGCGCTAAACGGGCGGCCCGAACCCGGCCCGCACTGCGCTTTCGCAGGCCATCGCAAGCGCCTTCCTGTCGGGCAGTTCCACGACCGGGATGGCGGGGTGAAACACAAGGCGCACTTTCCCTGCGCGCGGCATCGCCAGCACAGCCAGGAAATGGCCCCCGAAATCCATATCGCCCCACCAGCCCAGTGCGCGCGGATCAAACCCTTCGGGCGGCGTATATGTCACGCTGACCGGCTGCACGGACAATGTCGCGCGCAAGTCCGGGGCGACAAGTGCCGCAAAGAGCGTGGTCTTGAAAGGCAGCACGCGCAGACCGTCCGAACTTGTGCCTTCGGGGAAAAACAGCAGCCGATCCCCGTCCAGCAAGCGCGCTTGCAACACTCTGGCATGTTGGGCCGCCTCGCGGCGGTCGCGCCTGATGAAGACAGTGCCTGTGATCCGCGACAGAAAACCGATCCCCGGCCAGCTGGCGACATCGGCCTTGGACACGAAAGCAACCCGCATCGTGCTGTTCAGGACCAGAATATCCAGCCAGGAACTATGGTTTGCAACGACAGCTGCAGCCGTTCTGGCAGGGGTTCCCTCAACCTGACGCGACAGGCGCAGAATGAGCAGGGCCACGCGACAGACAGCTTGCGTCATCGCTGATGTGAGCGGGCGGCCAGAGGCCCGAGAAACGCGCTCGACCAGACGCATGACCAGATGCAGCAGAAGACCGATGCAAAGGGTCAGCAAAAGCAACAGCAAACGGGTAACGACCCGCGGCCATGTCTGTGATGCAATCCGCGTGCTGGGCGGGGGTATGTCGGAAAGCCAGGTCACAGCGGACCAGATTGGGCGCGCATGCGTGTGGCGAAACCTTGCGCCGAGGCCGACAAGGTGTCTGTGTCGAGAATGATACAGATATCCGTCGTGCGGAAAGCGTGGTCGATATAGACCCCTGCCCCAGTCTTTCCGCCAAGGCGCAGATAGGCGCGGATCAGCGGCGGCATCTGGGCCATCGCCGCACGGGCATCGAGCGCTTCACGCGGCAAGGGGCCGAAGCCATTGCGCTGGAGCGATGTCACGCGCAGCGCTTCGGGGGCCAGATAGTGATGATGCAACCAGCTGATCGGCTGGGCGAATGCGTTCGGGTCGGTGCCATGGAAGCTTGCAGCACCAAACAGGATCCCGATATCGCGCGCGACCACATAATCAGCCAGCCCCTGCCACATCTGGAACATGCCACTTCCGCCCCGATAGGCCGGATGGATGCAAGACCGGCCCAATTCCAGCATCTTGCGCCCGGTCTGGCGCAGCCGTGACAAGTCGAATTCGCTGTCACAGTAAAACCGGCCAGCTTCGGGCAGGCACGTGTCCGGCAGCAGCCGGTAAGCACCAACCACATGTGCGCCTTCGTCTGGCGCGCAGCGCGTATCAATCAGCAACAGATGATCCAGGATCGGGTCGAGCGCATCGCGCTCCAGTTGCCGATCATGATCAACCAGCGGACCGTCGCCGCCCATTTCCTGAATGAACACGCGGTAACGCAGCCGCTGTGCAGCGCGGAGGTCGTTTTCATCACGCGCAAGCCTCACGCACAGAACTGGGGCCGCTTCGTCAGCTGCTGAAAGCGGGATCTGCCGGGACCCGGATACACTCATGCCCTGTCAGCCCGAGAGCGCGCCCTGTAGTGCCAAGCGGTTCCCAACATACTGTTTATAAGAAAACTATTGATTACGCGCATAGGTTGTGTGACGCTAGAGGTCGTTTTCGGCAACAAGGATCAAATTGACGCAAGTGGCATTAATCACCTTTTTACCGGCTTCAGCGAAGGTGACAGTGACCATAGACTCGACACGCGACTGTACCTGTCCCACCCCCCATTCAGGGTGCTGGGGGTGTCGAACAAACATTCCGGGGGCAAAAACAAGATGGTTCATAATTCATTCAATAGCGTTCGACGCGGGCCAGATCAAATGACAAGCGACGAAACCTGGGTCGCGAACATGGTCGCGTCGCGGATTTGTCATGATCTTGTCAGTCCGATGGGTGCAATCAGCAACGGGCTTGAACTTTTGAGCATGGCAAAAGACGGGGGCAGCGCAGAACTGGACCTGATCTCGCAAAGCATACACAGCGCCACCTCTCGGCTGCGCCTGTATCGGATCGCTTTCGGCGCAGTCAGCGCTGACCAACAGATCTCGCGTGCAGAAGTACTATCGGTTCTCGAAGCGCTTGAGCGCACGCACAAACACGCCTACGACTGGAAAAGTCAGGTGAACCTGTCGCGCAGAGATGTCAAACTGGTCTTCCTCCTGCTGCTCTGCTTGGAAACCGCGCTTCCATGGGGTGGACGGATCGAAATTCGTGACACAGAAGACGGTTTAACTCTGCAAGGCATGTCTGAGCGCCTGAAAATTGAAGATACATTGTGGAGCGGTCTTGTTTCAGGAGAGTTCGCCGACAGTCTCACTTCTGCGCGCGTTCAATTCATCTTGGCGCATATGGAGCTTGTTGCACAATCCGCGTGCTTGCAAACCCGGGATGATGGGTGCGTTTTTTGCATGAACCTCTCTTGGTGAGCGCAAGGCAAGTCCTGATGCCTCGAACTTGAGGCGCTGCCGACATGCGTGGACCAGACCGCGTCGCGATCTGCCAGCCGAGATCTGATCTTTTGTAACAAATATCGGATTTCCTGCGTAGCTGGCGACGGTATAAACAGCGAAGAACACCCCTCTCCACACGACACGACTCCCGTTCGGAAGCGTTTTCTGATGGCGTATTTCTTCGTTTCAGCCTGCCAGATGTCATCCAGCATTTTCTTGGGCTTGGGCTGCGAAGCGGTGAGCTACGACTGAATCTGGTGTTTCGAGGATCTGAAAGCTGGCGGTGCATCTGGTTGGAGTGTCGTTGCGACACAACCCGCCAACCGAAGAGGACGCACCACCATGGACGAG
>SKSL01000222.1 GCA_007123015.1 Natronohydrobacter sp.
CCCTGTCCGTCGAAATAACTGATGCCCACGAAGGTCAGGTTCAGATCGACGTCGCGCTGAAAGGTCCATGTGGTGTTGCGCGCGAGCAGATCGACCGCGCCTGATGTCAGCGCGTCGAAGCGGTCTTCGCTGGTCAAGGGCAGGAAATCGACAGCCATCGGGTCGCCCAGAACGGCCGCTGCGAGCGCGCGGCAAAAGCCCACATCAAAACCGTGCCAGACGCCCTCAGAATCGGGCGCGCCGAAACCGGCCTGACCGATATTGGCCCCGCAGATCAGGGTGCCGCGCTCCAGGACCTGTGCGAGTGTCTGTGTCTGTGCTGGCGCCGTGCTGAGCGCCAATGCCGCAGCACTGGCCGCGATAAGATGATGGGTCATGCGGGTCTCTTTGATGTCGCGGTCAGGAAAGGGCGGACATGTGGTCAGCATGTGCGGATTAGGCGCGGCGGGTCAAGGCTGGTTCTGCGCCCCGATGTCACAACTGCGCGGGCATCAGGGGATGTGATCGCGCATTCCCCGCCGTGGCGCTGCACCCAGCTGCGGACCGGGGTCGAGTAGGTGACGCGCGTTTTCCATAATGCGTCGCTATTCTGCCGGGTGCGGCCTTTGATCAGGCGCATAAGACTTCACGCGTCGATGCACTATCTTTGCGATGACCAGAGTTTCGGCGGGTTGGGAGGATGTCATGATGCGCGACCGTCGGGGGCTCGACCCTACGGATATCCGGATTCTGAGCGCGGTGCAGAAACATGGTCAGCTGAGCAAGACGAAGCTTGCCGAGATTGTGAACCTTTCGCCCACACCGGCCTGGGCGCGTCTGACGCGGCTTCGGGCGGCAGGATATATCCGGGGCTTTCACGCTGATATCGCGCTGGACCGTGTGGTCGATACAACGCGGGTGATCGTGAGTGTTTCTTTGAAATCGCATCGCAAAGCAGATTTCGACCGTTTCGAGACCCATATCAGATCTGTGGATGAAGTGACCACCTGTGTCGCGACAGGGGGCGGGGTGGATTACATCATGACAGTCGTCGCCCCAAGCCTGTCCGCCTTTCAGGACGTGATGGACGGGCTGCTGGCGGCTGATCTGCTGATTGATCGTTACACAACCTACTTTGCAACACGGCTGATCAAGGCCGAGCAGCCCAATCTGGCCAAGCTGGCCGCCTATCGCGCGCCGTTTCGGTGACAGACCAAATGGACCAAAAGCGCTGCAAGCCAAGCCCGATCAGTCCGGGCAAGGCCCTTCATTCAGGCCGATCCGACAAGCGGCCGCAGCTATATCTGGCGGCAGGAGGAACCGTGGCTTGAGGGTCGATCCCCGCGCCACCAGAAAGGGTAGGACATATGACACAGCAACAGGATTTCGGTTTCGGGACACAGATCCGCAAATCGCCCTTTTTCGATGCCACAATACGCTGGGGCGCGACAGGATTCTCGGTCTATAACCACATGTATATCCCGCGTGATTTCGGCGATCCGGAACAGAATTTCTGGAACCTTGTCAATGACGCGATCCTGTGCGACGTCGCGGTCGAGCGGCAGGTGGAAATCACTGGCCCGGATGCCGCGCGTTTCGTGCAGATGCTGACCCCGCGCAACTTGTCGAAAATGGCCGTCGGGCAGTGCAAATATGTGCTGATCACCAATGCCGAAGGCGGCATTCTGAATGACCCGATCCTGCTGAAACTGGCCGAGGACCGGTTCTGGCTGTCGCTGGCCGATAGCGATATCCTGCTCTGGGCGCAGGGCGTGGCCGTGCATTCCGGCATGCAGGTCTCGATTTGCGAGCCTGATGTCTCGCCCCTACAGCTGCAAGGCCCGAAATCGGGCGAGATCATGGAAGCGCTGTTCGGCCCCGACATCCTTGATCTGCGCTATTACTGGTTCCGCGAGATGGAGCTGGACGGGATCCCCCTGCTGGTCTCGCGTACAGGGTGGTCGTGTGAACTGGGCTATGAAATCTATCTGCGCGATTCCGCCTATGGCGAATCGCTCTGGGAACGTATCATGGCGGTCGGGCTGGCCTATGGGTTGAAACCGGGCCACACCTCGGCGATCCGGCGGATCGAGGGCGGGATGCTGTCCTACCATGCAGATGCGGACATGCAGACCAATCCGTTCGAACTGGGGCTGGATCGGCTGGTCGATCTGGAGATGGAGGCCGATTTCATCGGTAAATTCGCGCTGAAGCGTATTCGCGACAATGGGATCACGCGCAAACAGGTCGGGTTGATCATCGAGGGCGCGCCGATGTCCGGGCCGAATACATCCTTCTGGACTGTCGCGCTTGACGGGCAGGCCGTGGGCAAGGTGACCTCGGCGGTTTATTCGCCGCGCCTGAAACAGAATATCGCGCTGGCGATGGTCGATCTGGCCGCTGCAGATCTGGGCACGCAGCTTGAGGTAGTGACGCATCAGGGCCAGACTGCCGCGCGCGTTGTCGAACGCCCTTTCTTCGACCCGCGCAAGAGCCTGGCGGCAACAGCGGCGCGTTCTGCGCAAGCGCTGGCATAAAGGGCTGGGGCATGTCCGATCTTGCGGTCGAACTGCATTGGCAGCGCGCCGAGCCTGCTTTCGAGACAGGTCGCTATTCGAACGCGCATTTGGTGCAGTATTCGAAACAGCTTGAGCTGCCTGTTGACGCCGCCCCGGATTGGGGCGGTGACGCGGCGCATACCAACCCCGAACAGGCGCTGGCTGCGGCCTTGTCGAGCTGTCACATGATGACCTTTCTGGCGCTCTGCGCGAAAGCAGGCTGGCCAGTGGCCAGTTATCATGATTATGCTCAGGCCCATCTGGGGAAGAACCAGAAAGGACAGATCTCTGTGACGCGAATCGAGCTGAACCCAGTTGTGCGCTTTGATACGGGCTTCACTGTGGCCCCTGCCGAATTGGCCGAGATGCAGCAGCGGGCGCATCGCTACTGCTTCATAGCGAGCACATTGGCTGAAAGTGTCGAGATCACCGTAACCTGACTGCCTGAAAGGAGCTGCTGCATGAAACAGGACAGCATTATTCTACTGCGTGACCTCTCGGAAGAGGGGATTTTGCGGCTGACCCTGAATGACGCGGGGCGGCGCAATGCGCTGTCAGAGGCGATGCTGACAGAACTGGGCACGGCCATTGCAGCGGCGGGGGAAGATCCTTCGGTTCGCGTGGTTATTCTGGCGGCCAATGGTCCGGCCTTCAGTGCCGGGCATGATCTGAAAGAGATGACCGCAGGGCGCAACGCGCCGGATAAGGGGCGGGCGTATTTCGCAAAGGTCATGGCGCAATGTGCGCAGGTGATGCAAGGGATCGTGACCTGTCCCAAGCCAGTGATCGCCGAAGTGACGGGCATTGCCACGGCTGCAGGGTGCCAGTTGGTTGCCAGCTGCGATCTGGCCATCGCTGCCGAGAGCGCGAAATTCAGCACTCCGGGGGTGCATATCGGGCTGTTCTGCTCGACACCAATGGTGGCCTTGTCGCGTAATCTGTCGAATAAGCATGCGATGGAGATGCTGCTGACAGGTGACATGGTCCCGGCCACCCGCGCGGCCGAGATGGGGCTGATCAATCACGCAGTTCCAGAGGATGCGTTGCAGGCGCGCACGATGGAGATGGCGCGCAAGATCGCGTCGAAATCAAGCATGACCCTCGCCACTGGCAAACGTGCCTACTATGCACAGCGCGAAATGCCGCTGGCAGAGGCCTATGCCTTTGCCAGTCAGATCATGGTCGAAAATATGCTGACCCATGACGCGGAAGAGGGGATCAGCGCTTTCGTCCAGAAGCGCGCCCCCGACTGGCAGGATCGCTAGTGTTGGCCGTCTGACACAAGGTTCCCCTGTGCCAGACGCCGTCAGCGGCCAAGATCAGCCATGCGGGACGGAGCGGACGCTCGAAATTTCTTGCGCCATACGAGGGAACCATTATTCTGAATTATAAAATTGTCACGACAATGGTATACTGTTTTTTCGAAAGTCACGCTCATCAACACTTTGACGAGATCTTGAAAGGAGA
>SKSL01000024.1 GCA_007123015.1 Natronohydrobacter sp.
AAGGCGTCGATCCCTTCCTCGGCCTCGGCCCCCAGCCGCGCGATCAAGCGGCGGCGGCCATCATGGCGGATCAGCATTCGCTCGATCAGATCGAAAGGTCGCAGGAAATCGGTCTGGCGGCGCAGGTCATTGATCACATCAAGCGTCTCGGCCTCACCGCTCTCGCGCAGCCGGGTCCAGAGAAACGCACCCGCGCGCCCCTGTGCCAGTCGGAACAGCCGATCTTCGGACCAGCCGAACAACGGCGAGCGCAGACAGGCCGCGAGCGACAGATCATCTTCCGGCGTGGCCAGAAAATGTAGCAGCGCCGTCAGATCGCGCACGGCCATTTCCCCGCCCAGTCGCAGCCGGTCCGCACCGGCCATCTGCAATCCTTCGGCCTTGCAGGCTGTGATGATCTCGTGAAACAGCGCATTGCGGCGGCGCACGAGGATCAGCACATCGCCCTCATGCATCACCCTTGCGCCGCCCTTCTGCGGGATCATCACCCGTGCGTCGATCATCCGGCGCAATTCGCGCGCAATCGCACGGGCGAGGCGGCGGAAATGATGCTCTTCGGCGCGCACATCGACCGGGTCATACCAGTCGGGCGGCTCGGGGGCCTTGTCGCTCTCGAAAAGCGGCCAGAGATCCACACGCCCCGGCAGCGCGGAATTGAACGCGATATGCTGCGGGATACCACCCAAGCCTGCGTCATGCGGGGGCCGGAACGTCGCATCGACCATGCGCAGGATCGCGTCGGACGAGCGGAAAGAATGCGCCAGAAGCGCCTCGTTCAGCCGCAGATCGACATGCCCCAGTTTTTCGCGAAACTGCGCCTTCATTGCGTCGAACACGCGCAGATCCGCCCCCTGAAAGGAATAGATCGACTGTTTCTTGTCGCCCACGACAAACAGTGTACGGCTGGCTTCCCGCGCACCGATCCCGGCGGTAAATTCCTGCGCCAGTTGCTCGATCACGCGCCATTGACCGGGCGAGGTATCCTGCGCCTCATCGACCAGAATATGATCGACCCCGCCATCGAGCTTGAATAGCACCCATTGCGCCACGGAAGGATCGGTCAGCAATTGGCCCGCCCGCGCGATCAGATCATCGAAATCCAGCCAGCCGCGCGCGGCCTTGGCAGCCGCATAGGCGGGCAGGAAAGCGCGGGCGAATTCATGCAAGGCGATGCTGCGGATGAAACAGGTCAAGGCAACCCGGCGCGCGCGGGCCCCTTCCACGCGGGCCATCAGTTGGTTGAGCGGGTCGAGCAGCGGACCAAGCACTTTTTGAGTCGGTTTGGTAGGCAGGCTGCCGATTTTTGCGCTGAAGGGGGCTTTGGTCTTTGCGCCATTGAGAAAAAGCGCTTCCAGCGCTACGAGAGTGGCCATGTCCGGCGCGCCTTGCGCAAGTACACGCAGTTTTTCCGCATTCTTTGCATCGGTCACGCTGCCCGCTGCCAGGATCGGCACCAGATCGTCAAACAGGGCAAATTCACTGCCCAGAAACACATCGGCCAGAAGATCCTGTTCGCCATAGTCTGGCGGAAGCTCCAGCGCCGCGCGCAGTTCAGCCTCTGGCAGCGGGCCATCGAATGCCTGCGCCTGTCCGCAAATCTCGCGCAGCAGATCGTCGATGTCAGACCCTGTGAAGACGCCCGCCAAAGCATCAAGCGCCGCGCGGCCACCCCCTTCCGCCAGCCGGTCCAGCACATCCGCGCGCAGGATCCGGGCCGAGCGGTCATCCATTTCCCGGAAAGCCGGGGAGAGCCCGGCTTCCAGCGGGAAACGGCGCAACAGGGCGGCGCAAAACGAATGGATGGTCTGGATTTTCAACCCCCCCGGCGCTTCGATCGCGCGGGCAAACAGTCGCCGCGCCTCTGCCAGCCCACCTGTCTTTTCGGCATCGATCCGCGCAAGCCTGTCGCGCAATTCGGCTTCGGGCAGCATCGCCCATTCGCCCAAAAGCCCGAACAGCCGGTTCTGCATCTCGCTGGCCGCAGCCTTGGTATAGGTCAGGCAAAGAATGCGCTGCGGCTCGACCCCGCGCAGCAACAGCCGCGCCACGCGGTCGGTCAGAACCTTGGTCTTGCCCGATCCGGCATTGGCTGAAAGCCAGGTCGAGTCGAGCGGGCTGGCGGCGCGGTTCTGCGCGAGCGTGGCCTCGTCAAACTGCATCGCCATCCCCTACGGACAAGATTACCGGATCATCCTGCATCACCCATTCCCCGAAGCGTGACAGATGATCGTAATCTGACACTTCATGCTCTTTCAGCAAATGTCGCCGTGCCGCGAAACCGCGTTCGGGCGCGAGATAGGCGCGGATCAGCTGTTCGAACTGGTCCCGTGTTTCTTCAATCAGAGCAGGGGTCATATCAGTCAGCATGATCTTGGGCGTCGCGCCAAGCCCCAGATAGGTGATACGCGCGACATCGCGCAGGCCCAGCGCTTCAAAAGCACCAGCCTCGGCCATGACCGCTTGCAGCAAGAGTTGCTTATCGAAATGCTTCTGCATTTTGTCAGAAGGCGGCGCGCCTGTCTTGTAATCAATGATATGCACGCGCCCATCAGGCCATTCATCCACCCGGTCCGGCTTGGCGACCAGCGTGAAGGCCGGATCGCGCAAGGTGAGCGTACCGCGCTCTTCCAGCATCAGCACACGGCCGGGCTGGTCGAGATGAAACTGCAGGAACGCCTGCGCCGCGCGTGCCAGCCGCGCCTGAAACAGGGCGCGTGCAGCGGGCCAGGGCACTTCATCCTGCAAGACCTGCGCCCCGATCCGCATGAGCTGATCAAATGCATCCGGCGCGGGGGCCGCTTTGGTAAATTCCTCCAGAACCTTGTGCAGAACAGTCCCGCGCAAAAGCGCATCCGGCGATGGGTGAAGCGGGTTCAGCTTGCGCAGGCCAAGCACATATTTCGCATAGATTTCATAGGGGTCGCGGATCAGGCGGCTGATTGCCGTGACCGGCAATTCCCGTGGGCGGGTTGCGACTGGCGCCGCAGGTGCAGGGCGCGGCGCAGGCGGGTCCGCAGGCAGATGGTCGAATGACAGATCAAAGGCCTCTGCCATCGCCAGCCAGGTGTTTCCGCGCGCGCGCATGCCCTCCAGCGCCGCGACACCTTCACCCGGCAAACCGTTCAGCAGATTGATCAACCGGTTCAACCAGCGCGAGGGCACAGTCTGCGCCTCGGCATCGCGTAGAGCACGCGCAAGCACCACTTCGCGCGCGCCAATCGCCTGCTGGAAATCATGCGCGGACAGGCCGATCTGGCGCTCGGGCAGCAGCAGCCCGGCATCAGCGCGCATCCGGCGGTTCAGCCAGGGGTCGGGATCCGGGGATTTGGGCCAGACCCCTTCGTTCAGCCCCGCCAGAATCACAAGATCTGCGCCCTGCACCCGCGCTTCCAGCGTGCCCCAGATCATGATCCCAGGATGCGCCGCAATGGGGTCGCGCACGTCAAACCCCTGCAGATAGGCTGTGACAAAGGCCTCGAAGTCACGCGGCGAAAGCGCGCCGCCATGCTGCGCCTCATGCGCCAGTTCAGTCATGACGCTGAGCGCCTTTATCCCGGCAGCCTCCTTCCACAGCTCGGATTCGCCCCCATCCGGCCCCAAGGCAAGTGCTTCCGCCAAGGCCAGATGCACTGTGACCAGTTCAGCCAAGGGACGCGGGGCCGGGTCCGGGGCGAAAGGCAGAGTCGCGCAGAGCCAGTCAGTCCAGGCGCTGCGATCCCCGTGCTTTGCGAAAGCGGACAAGAACTCTGGCGCGGGATAGGCCACCCCCTTGCGCCGGAGCATCAATTCCAGATCGCGCGTGTGCAGCAGATGTGGGCCACGGTCGCCGGCGCTATGGGTCAGCGGGTGCTTCAGCAAGGTCAGCAGGGCCTGCCCATCCATCCGCTGCGCCATCAGCCCGGCGACATGGCGCAAAAACCGCCCCGGCGCCGAAAGCGCAAGTGGGCGACCGGCGCTGTCATCGGGCGTGATACGCCATTGATCAAGCGTTGCTGTGACGCGCCGCGTCAGGTCACGATCCGGCGTGATCAGCGCGGCGGTCTGGCCTGCCTCTGCAGCATGGCGCAGGCGCAGGGCGATCGCCTGGGCTTCCATGCGTGGGGACGGTGCCTCGATCAGCGAAAGGTCTGCGCAGGCATGATCCAAGGCGCGCAGCTTTGGGCCGTCCTGCATCCATTGATCGGTCACAGGCGCAGGCCGCAGCGCGAGCGAGACCAGCGCATTGCGTGCCGGGGCCGGGGCCGCCATATCGCACCAGCGCTGGACCGCGTCGGGCGGCATGTCCAGCGCCTGACACAGGCGCAGGAAGCGGAATTGCGGATGGTCTTCGGGGGTCGCACCGTCTGGCAGCGCCGCCCAGGTCGCGGCAGACATGTCAAAATCAAAGCCCGGCAAGACCACGCCCCCCTGCGGCAGTTGCGCCACGGCCTGCATCAGCAGCGCTGTGGTCCCGCGCGATCCTGTTGATCCCGCAATCAGGATCGGGTCCTGTGGTGGGGCTGTCTGCCACTGCGCAACCAGCGCTTCCGCCTGCGCCCTCAGACGCCCTTCGGCATCGGGGGAATCGGTCCGCAGCACCTGTTCCGCCAGCGAGATAAAGGCCAGAGATCGCGCCCAATGCCCGGAATGGCGGCTGACATCCAGATCGCGCAGCCGGTCTGTCGGCACCCCTTCAGCCTGCATTTCCGCAAAGAGCCGCGCCAGACTGTCGGAGAGATCGAACAGCGCGCTGCGGGGCGCCAGGGTCGGATCCGCCTGCAGCAGCTTGTCCACAAGCTGCGCCAGTTCAAGGCGGCGGCGCAAGGGCGGGATGGCGGGCGGCAGCTCTGCTGCGCCGGCGAACAGCAGCGGATCGGTGATCAGGCGGATACGCGGCTGCAATCCCGGCCCTTGCGCGGCAAAGGCCGCACGCAAACGCATGCGCATCCGGGCCGAATTGGCAAGGATCGTCACACGCGCACGGCGCATGGGGGGCTGGCCTGCCAGACGCATGGCACAGCCCTGCGCGAACGCTGTCGGAAAATCGACGCCAGAAGGCAGCGCAAAAAGGCGCGGTGCGGCTTTGTCCTGCTGGAACATGCGCGCCTAATGCTCCGACAGGACAGGGGCAAGGCGCGCGCACCACTGCGGCGGACCATCCAGTGTCAGATACCGCTCATCGGCATGACGGCCCGGAGCAAGTGTCAGACGTAGCGCATCCTTCGGGGCCAGCGTGCCCAGTCGCTCGGCCCATTCCACCAGACAGATGGCAGTGGCAAACGCATCCTCCAGACCCAGTTCGACCACCTCTTGCGTGTCACCAAGTCGGTACAAATCTGCATGCCACAGCTCCAGATCACCCAGATCATAGGTCTGGACCAGCGTAAAACTGGGCGAGGGCACATCTTCCATACGCCCAAGCGCCGCCAGTCGCGACTGGATCAAGGCGCGGCAGAAATGGCTTTTTCCGGCACCGACCGAACCGTGCAGCAGCAGCGTGTCGCCAGCAGCAAGCAGACGGCCAAGGCGTGCTGCCAGTGCCGCCGTGGCATCAGGAGAGGAACTGTTCAGCGACAGCAAACGAGACAGACCAGGCAAGACGCAAGATTCCATGAACCCGAGAGTGCCACGTTCAGATCCTTTCTGCCAGCGACAAACCCGACCTTGTTGGCTCAGACCCGGACACGGCTGCCGATATGGCGCGCCGTTCGCGGTTTTCGCCCTTGGCCAGCGTCTGTCAGGGTCGGTTCGGTCACTGGCACAAGGCTGCTGGTCACCTCTGGTCGCGACAGATCGGGGCGTCTGATCAGGTCATCATGCAGGTTGCGATCACTGCGCTGCGTAAGCAAGCCCTGCGCCAAGGGCTGAAAGACCAACATGACAGCCCCGCCATTCAATCGCTGCGCGCGCAATGCAAGCGGGATGCCCGTGCGCAAGGCAGCGGATCCGGTAATTTCGTCCTGCGGCTCGGCATTGCTTACGAATTCAGCCAATCGCGCCCAGAACGTCGTTGGCTCGCACGCCGCTGACCAACGCGAAAGCGCGTCAGACAGACCCCCATCCGCAAGATCCGCGCACGGATCCGTGCCCCAGAGGCGGGCATATCCGGCATTCGACAGCAAGGCATGCCCGGACAGACCGAAGACCACGATCCCCTCGTTCAACGCATCAATGGCATTCTGTGCAGTCTCGATCTCATTGCGGAAATTCCGATTCAGGGCGGCTTCTGTTGTCACATCCTCGATGAAAAGGGCAATCGCGCCATTCGGCTGCGGGCGGCCCGAGACATGAAAAACACGGCCAGCATCAAGACACCATTCTTCGGCAAAGACACCAGATTCAGCGGCTTTTTCCATCTCAATGATTTCACGCCGCCAATCGCCGAAATTCTTTGGCTCGGGCAGCATACGCTTTTCGCGCATGGCGTAGAGCACTTGTTCAAAACTGGGCTTGGCGACCAGAAAGAGCGTGTCCAGACCAGTCAGATCAACAAGGGCCGGATTGAAGACCTGCAACCTGCGATCTGCGTCAAACAACAAAAGACCAATCGGCAAACAGGAAAAGATCCGCGTCAGGGTCTGCAGGTTCTCACGCCGCTGCACTTCAGATTGCACTGTTGCGTCAACCGGCACTGCGAAATGCAGGTCTTGCGCGCCGCCAGCGCCTTGCGAATGCGCAAACCAGCGCTGCCCCTGTTCGCTTTGCAAGGCCATGCGTCCCTTTTCATCCCGAACCATCCCCGCGAATATGTCAGGAAGAGGCCATGTCAGCTCCCTGTCATCTGCACTTTCCTGAACTGCGCGGATATAAGGGGTATTCGCCCAAATCACGCGCCCTTCCGGGTCAGTTTTCCAGATCAGGACAGGCGCCAAGCGCGCGACGCTGCGCAGGGTGTGCAGCTCATCCTGCAATGCGTCGAAACTCAAGCGATCAATGGCCAGCAAGGCCCCCTCGACAGATGTGTCCGAAAGACGCAGATGGGTCCGCCCCTTGAACGCGCGCATGGACAGGACAAGGCCATCGCCTGTGGCAGAGCGCAACTCGGCCTGACCCTGGGCGACAAGTCCCGACAAAGCTTGATCCAGCTCCGGGAACCGTGCTGCCAGATAGGCATGCAACCGGGTCCAAGGCGTCGCGGCTTCCGGATCGGGCGCAGCATCGGCAAGCGCATCAAGCAGGGTCTTGCCGGGTTGTGAGCAGTCCATCAGGTCAGGGCCGCAAAAGACAAAGACAGCATCGCGGTCGGCAGTGCCCGCAAGGGTATCGGCAGGTGAAGATCCGGGCCGCAAGCCGAAAAAGATCGCCAGACTGCCCAAAACCACAAGAGCTGCCGTCGTGACGATCGTCAAGCCCAGTATCATTGCCTCTGCCATGTGCCTGCCCCTTGCGTGGTACAGGACTCACTTTGCCGGGTCTTAGTTAAGCGCCGGTTAAGACGCCCGATGCAAAGGTCAATTCAGGTCCTTGAGCAAACGCCCATGGCGTCGCACTTCGGTCAGCACATCACCGAAAGTTTGCAGATCGCGGGATTTCAGCATCGGAATCAGCTTCAGAAAGGCATCAGCCGTCGCCACAGTATCCCCGATGGCTGTGTGGCGTGCTTCTTCAGGGATGGTGATTCCCAATCTGGCCGTCAGCGCATCGAGCGAATGCTGTTCGAGCTGCCCATAGACCACCGCCGACAGAAGTACAGTATCCAGCACCGGATGGTCGAAACTGACCCCGATCGTGCGCTCATGCCGGCGTAGAAATTCCATGTCAAATGGCGCGTTATGGGCGACAAGGACTGCCCCGCGGGCAAAATCGTGGAACCGCTTGCCGGCCTCGGCGATCTTGGGCGCGCCCTTGACCATATCCTCGGTAATACCATGGACTTCGGTCGAGCTTGCAGGAATTGGGCGTTGCGGATCGACCAGCGTGTCGAAGACTTCGCGCCGGACCCGGCGACCATTGACGACCCGGACAGCCGCGATCTGCACGATCTCGTCGCTCGACGGAGTCAGGCCCGTGGTTTCCGTGTCGAACACCACATAGGTCAGATCTTCCAACCGGCTTTCCAGCACGCCTGCATTGCGTTCCTTCGAGAGCAGTTCGAAATCATAGACAACCTCGCGCTGGATCGGCGCAGGACGCCGGGTGACGCGGCGGGCATTCGGGATGGGCAGGCGCATTGCAGAACTGCCATCAGGCCGCGTTTCGGTCCAGGCTTCTGTCACATGCGCGTTGAGCACTGCGCGGGCGGTCAGGTCCGGGATATCAGCATCCATCTGCTCATTCAGCCAGGCGTCAAACTCGCCGACCGGCAGGGGCGGTCCATCCCAGATCAGGTCCATCACAGCACCCGGTCCGTCCTCTTCGGAAAGCGACAATCGAAAGGCGCGGGTCTGGCCCTGCGCGGCCATTTTCTCGCCCAGCCAGCGGAAAAACAGAGCGAGCTCGAACCCGTCACAGGTCAGCATCAAATCCGGCGCCTCGACTGTCAGTGACAGGCCAGAGGCATCATACTGCGCAGAGATCGCATCCATCAGATCGCGGGCCCGGATCTGACTTTGCGGACGCCAGTCACTGCGGCCTTCGTCATATCGCGCGCCCAGCTCGGTGATCGCTGCACTGAGCGCATGGACCTCGGCCATCATGGCCTGGGTCAGATCGTCATTGCGGGCCATGTCCGGGTCTTCGGAGAGCACGCCAATCACGGTCTGCAAATTCGCCGTCGGCCGCCGCACCCGGTCGAACACTTCGGACAAGAGTGCCTCGCGCGTCGTATGGGCCGCCATATCGGTGGTCACATCGCGCAATGTCAGCACGAAACCGGGGTTGCGCGTATTATCTGTGCGGCGCAAGACCCGCATCCGGCCCGAGAGCAGACGCCCGGTCCCAGTCGTGGCACAGATCAGATCAGACGCCGCTTCCGGGTTGTTCAATTTGCTCAACCGTTCATAGGCATGGCGCACCGGACCCTCGCGCAGATAATCGAGCAAGTTGCGATCAAGGCCGGGGGCACCGCCCGCTTCCAGCACAGTCACGGCCTGCCCGTTATAGAACACAAGCTGATAATCAGAGGTACAGAGCAGCACGGCGACTGGCACATCCGCGAGCAACTTCTCAAGCCGCGACTTCTCGGCCGACAGGCGGGCCGTTTCGCGCGCGACGGATTCCGCCAGCGCCGAACGGGTCTCGGCAAGCGAGCGGGTGATCGCGGCCGCCGCCGGGGCAAGATCGCCCAGATATTTCGCTTTCTCGCGCTCGGCCCCGATATCGTCACTGACATCCGCAACTGCCCGCGTGCGGATCGCATTGGCCAGCGTATCAATGGCACGGGCGACATTGGCGTCAAAAAGATACCAGATGCCCGTGACCAGAAACAGGATCAGGAAGCCGCCCAGGATGCCGGCTTGCACAAAGGCGCTGGCCAGTTCCGGCTGACCCGAGCGCGACAGGACAAGCCAGCCGCCCACACCCATGGCAGCGATCGCCCCGATTGCCAGTAATGCGAAAAACAACAGGATCCGAAGGCGTAAGCTCAAACGCTCAAGCATCTGCAATGCCTGCCTTCGGCATATCATCAGATTCGCCCGCCAGAATCGTGCGGACCGCTTCGCGCAGCTCTTTCAGCTCGAAAGGCTTCGAGATGAACCCATCCGCCCCCATGGCCAGCCCCTTGCGCCGCTCCATGGCAGAGCCGCGCGCGGTCATCATCAGGATGCGCACATCCTTGCAGGCAGGGTCCGCGCGCACCGACTGGCAGATTTCATAGCCAGAGACAGCTGGCAGCATCACATCCAGTAATACCAGATCCGGTTTCGAGCTGCGTATCAGATCCGCCGCCCCCTCCCCTGTGGCGATCCGGGTCTGGCTATAACCTTCGCGGGTCAGCAGGTAGTTGAGGGCGATGGCGATATTGTCCTCGTCCTCAACGACCAGAATTTCAGCTTTCCTCGACGTGTCCTCCATGTGCTCCTCCTTCACAAGCAGTCGTCAGAAACGGGTCATTCGGGTCCAGCGCGTACCAATCGGTCAGGGCAGGGATGCCTTGATCATCCAGCCGGGTGCCTTCGGTCAGATCGGCACGGCGGGCATTGGCGCAGTCAAAGATTGACTCGAACCCCATGGTCAGCGCCCAGCGCTCTTGCAAGATCACGCCCGTGCGCACCAGATCGGGGTTGCGCGTGTTGCGCTGGCGGATACGATTGTCGACGGCGATGATGCGATTGGTCAGCGGAACGATATAGGTCCAGGGCCGCATCCATGAACTGTGCTGGTTCTTGCTGACCACCACGATCTCGGGGGGCAGACCGGCCTCGTAGCGCGGAGCCCAAGAATATTCCAGATAGATCACCATGGCGAGCATGCCTGCTGCCACACCGGCCGGGGTAAGCCATTCTGGCAAGTGCTGCCGGCTCAGGCGGCGCAGGATCATGGCCGTACCACCCCCACCAAAGCCTGCCACAATGACTGCGAGAAATTCCAGAAGCACGCGCTGTTCCTTCAGCCCAGAGTGCCAGCCAATTGACCGACAGCCGATTGCATGGTGCGCACGACCACGAAGGCGTCGCGCAGATGGCTGCGCTCGAAATCCGACAGGTCCGATGGCGCAAGAAAGTTATCCGGTTTGCGCCCCATGCGCACCAGATTGGCCTGATTTTCCAACCGCAGATTGGCGATCAGGTCATAGGCTTCGATCAGATCGCGCGCGCCCGAGACCGAGATGATCCCCTGCTCTTCGGCGGCCAGAAGCCGGGCGCGGGTATTGGCCGCTGTGATCCGCCCGCGCAGCGCGTAGACGCGCGCGAGATCGGTCACTGGTACCACGCCGCCAAGCTTCATATCGACATGGTTCTTGTACTCGCCCGACCGGATCGTGGCGAAACTGCGCAACAAGCCCAAGGGCGGCGCATGCTTGATCGAATTCGAGATCATATGCGCGACGAAAATCGAATTCTTGCTGGCTGCTGCGAGGGTTTCTTCCTGCAGATCGCGGAACAAGCTGACTTGCCCGCCAATGGGGCGCAAATCGAACATGACCGAGGCCAACATCTGTGCTTCGGGGGATGGCGTGTTGATCCAGCCCTGAAAATACCGCCGCCAGACACTGACCGGCTGGCACCAGCGCGGATTGGTCGCCATCATATCGCCCGGGCAGTAGAAATACCCTGCCGCATCCAGCCCGTCCGACACGAAGCGCGCCAGATCACTGAAATAGCTCATGTCATAGGGCGACACCTTGTCATCAATGATGATGCAATTGTCCTGATCGCTGACCCCGGTCTGTTCCTGCCGCCCCTGAGACCCGCAGGCCGCCCAGAGATACGGCACAGGCGGCGGACCAAGCTTGTCTTCGGCCAGCTTCAGCAAACGCCGCGTGATCGTATCGGCAATGTCGGTGATCAGTCGGGTGACCACTTCATGCGCGTTATGCGCCCCCACCAGCTGCACCAAAAGCTGCGGGATATTGCCCGAGACATCTGCGAGCGCCTCATAACTCTCTGCGACTGCCGCATCGCGTACCAGCTGGCCAGAGCTGACCGCCTGAAATCGCGTAAGGTCTGTCTGGGTGATCATCCCAAGAAGCTTGCCATCGCGCACCACTGGCAGATGCCCGATCCGGTTTTCCAGCATCATGTGCAGGATGTCAGACCCCAGCGACTGCGGGCTTAGAGCCAAAGGATCCGGGGTCATGATTTCGCCGACAGGCGTGTCGGGCGCGCGCCCTTCAGCCAACACCCGCCCCGACAGATCGCGCGTTGTCACGATGCCTACCAGCTTCTCGCCCTCGACCACCGGGACACAGGAAAAGCGATTCTTCCGCATCAGCTGGGCGGCTTCCTGCGCAGTGGTGGTCGTGGTCACGCTCAAGGGCTTGCGTGCCATCAGATCGGACACTTTCAGTGTTGCAAGATCGTTCTGGCGCGCCGCCGCCCCACTTTTGCCACGACTGAAAAACCGCTCGAAGGCCGGGAAATTGGCGATCAGGTGGCGCAGCTCTTCAGCTGGCAGACACAAGATGACCGCATCCGATGTCGTGGTCGCTGTGGTCACGGCCAGACCGTCGCGCAACAAGCCGCGCTCGCCGAAAGAATTGCGCGGGCTGAGCATCGAGACCAGCGCCCCATGCGTGTCGGTCACCTCGATCGTGCCGGATTTCACCAGATAGACCCCTGTGATCGGATCACCTGCAGAATAAATCACTGTGCCAGAGGGCAGCGCTCTGCGGCTGAAGCAACTGGCGACACGCACCAGTTCGTCCTGCGGCAGAGAATCGTAAGGATGCACGTTCTGAAGAAATTCCAGAACCTTGGGCAATGTGTCAGTCATGTGCGTGTTTCCTGATCTGACGGCCCCTGAGCGGGCAGCCTGCCCCTGAATAGCTCAGGGACAGGCCAGTTTCCTTGTTCTGGATCAGTGATCGACTGCGCCAGCTGCACCTTTCGGCACGCGGATCGATTCCACCAGTTCCTCGATCTCGGCCGGAACCGGCGCGGTCATCTTCATCACGACAAAGGCTGCGAGGAAGTTCAGAACCGCACCCACTGCGCCGAAGCTCAGCGGCGAGATACCGAACAGCCAGTTATCCGGCGTGTTGGCCAGCATGTTGGTGCCCGGGATGAAGAACCAGCCCAGATAGGTGAAGATGTAGAGCACTGTCGAAATCAGGCCCACGAGCATCCCAGCAATCGCACCCGACGAGTTCATCTTTTTCGAGAAAATGCCCATCATGATGGCCGGGAAGAGCGATGCAGCTGCCAGACCGAAGGCCAGCGCCACCACCTGCGCCGCAAAGCCCGGCGGGTTGAGGCCCAAATAGGTCGCAAGTGCAATCGCAAAGGCCATCGAGATCCGCGCGGCCAACAATTCGCCCTTCTCCGAGATGCCCGGATTGATCATCGACTTGATCAGATCGTGCGACACCGCAGACGAAATTGCCAAGAGCAGACCTGCAGCAGTCGAAAGCGCGGCAGCCAGACCACCTGCGGCGATCAGACCGATCACCCAGCCTGGAAGCTGTGCAATCTCTGGGTTGGCCAGAACGAGGATGTCATTGTTGAACAACACCATCTCGTTGCCTTCCCAACCTTCGTCAATCGCGCGCTGCGGCGGATTTGCGGCGTTGTAGTACTGGATCAGGCCATCGCCATTCTTGTCCTCGAAGCGCAGCAGACCTGTGCGTTCCCAGTTATGCATCCAGTCGGGACGCTCCTCGAAGGCAAGCGGTTCGCCCGAAATCCCATCCGGCCACAGCGTGGTGATGATGTTCAGACGCGCCATGGCCCCCACAGCCGGAGCAACCGTGTAAAGCAGCGCGATGAAGACCAGCGCCCAGCCTGCCGAAGTCCGCGCATCGGCCACTTTCGGAACCGTGAAGAAGCGGATGATGACGTGGGGCAGACCCGCAGTACCGATCATCAGCGACAGGGTGAACAGCACCATGTTGAAGGTCGAGCCGTGATTACCAGTGTAATCATTGAAGCCCAGATCCATCAGCACTTCGTTCAGTGTCTGCAGAAGCGGCTGGCCGGAAGCCGTATGGGTCGAGAACAGACCCAGCTGCGGCAGCGGGTTACCAGTCAGGTTCAGCGAGATGAACACGGCAGGGATCGTGTAGGCCACGATCAGCACGCAATACTGCGCAAGCTGCGTGTAGGTGATGCCTTTCATGCCGCCAAGAACCGCATAGGCGAACACAACAGCCGATGCGATCAGCAGACCGGTCGTGTTGTCCACTTCCAGAAAGCGCGAGAAGGCCACGCCCGCCCCGGTCATCTGCCCGATCACGTAAGTAATCGACATGACCAGAAGCGAGATCACGGCAACCAGACGCGCAGTCTGGCTGTAGAAACGGTCGCCGATGAAGTCAGGCACTGTGAATCGGCCGAATTTGCGCAGGTATGGCGCCAGCAGCAGCGCGAGGATCACATAGCCGCCCGTCCAGCCCATCAGGAAGGTCGAGTTGCCATAGCCGACAGCGGCGATCAGACCGGCCATCGAGAT
>SKSL01000022.1 GCA_007123015.1 Natronohydrobacter sp.
GCGAAGATCACCCCGAACCCGGCGCGCTGGAGGACAGCTATTTCACCGTGGCCCGCCAGTCCGGCACCGTCGAGGTGACGCGCGAGGATGTGCAATTCACCATCGTCCGACCGGGTGAAACCATCCTGCCCGCCCATGAACCCGAAACACTGGTGGCCGCCCAATGACCCAGATCCCGCTTTCCCTGATCCAGCGCACCGCCGAAGAGTTGATGGCGAAAGCCGCCATCGAAATCCCCGAGGATTATCTCGACGGCTTGAAACGTGCCGCCGCGACCGAGGATGGCGACCTGTCCTCTTTCGTCCTCAAGGCCATGCTGGAAAACTACGAGGCCGCCAAACAGGACCGCAGCGCCATGTGCGGCGACACGGGCGTGCCGCGCTGGTTCGTGAAACTGGGCAATGAAGCGCGGGTCGAGGGCGGCATGGTCGCGCTGGAAGCAGCACTCCGCCGTGCGACCGCCAAGGCCACATTCGACGTGCCGCTGCGCCCCAACCGCGTCCACCCGCTCTGGCGCACGGATCACAACAACAATGTCGGCATTGGTGCGCCCGAAATCGAATACGGGTTTGAACCGGGCGGCTGTTGGATCGACCTGATCACGGTCCATAAGGGCGGGCTGTTCGGCACCGATTACCGGATGCTCTTTCCCTCGGACGGGGTGCAGGGGATCAAGCGCTTCTATCTCGACAGTCTGATGGCCTTCGGCAAGCGGGGGCTGGCCTGTCAGCCTGCGATCATCGGGATCGGGCTGGGGGGATCGAAAGATATCTGCATGAGCCTTGGCAAGCGCGCCTCGGTCCTGCGCACAGTCGGCAGCCGCAATTCAGACCCGCGCATCGCCGCGATGGAGGAGGAGCTCAAAGACTTGGGCAATTCCATTGGCATGGGCGCGATGGGATTCGTGGGCAAGAACATGGTCATCCAGTGCAATATCGAAGTGGGCTATTGCCATACCGGCGGCATGCCCATGTCGGTCCATGCGTTCTGCCTGTCCTCACGCCGCGCGGTTGCACGGCTCTACCCGGATGGCCGGGTCGAATACCGCACGGACCCTGATTGGTTCACCGATTACCAGCGCCGCGAAACTGTCGATTGGGAACCGCATAAGGAGGCCGCAGAATGAGCATCCGCGAAATCCGCCTCTCGACCACCCCCACACCGGAAGCGATCACTGCGCTGCGGCTGGGCGATATCGTCTATCTGGACGGGCTGATGTACACTGCGCGCGAGGGCGTCTATATGCGCGCGCTGGAAGAACAGGCCAATATCCCGATGGAGCTGCCCTCGGAGAGCGCCGCCAACTTCCATTGCTCGCCTGCCGCCCGGATCAACGCGGATGGGTCATTCGATATGGGGGCGGTGACGGCGACGGCCTCTTTCCGTTTCGCCAAATGGCTGCCGGAATGGATGGCCAAGACCGGCGCAAAGCTGATCATTGGCAAGGGGGGGATGACCTCGAAGGACTATAAAGACTATTTCGTCCCCAATGGCGCGGTCTATCTGTCCACTGTGGGCTATGGGACTGGCGCGCTGCTCGGGCGCGGGGTCGAAAATGTCGAGGCGGTGCACTGGAATGAGGAACTGGGCCTCGCTCAAGCGATGTGGGTGATCCGCTGCAAAAAGATGGGGCCGTTCATCGTGGCGTCGGATATGAACGGGGATTGCCTGTTCGAACGGGAAAATGCCAAGATCGCGGAAAATATTGCCCGCGTTTATGAAGGCACCAAACCGGCTGTGCTGAAACGCTACGGTGAAAGTGATGACCGGTCGGAGGAAGTGATCTGATGAAGGATAACCCGTTTCTGCCAGGGGCAGCGCGCGCGGATGTGCCCGAATTCACCCGCGACGAATTGGGGCTGGCCTATCGCAATTCCGGCGCGCTGCTGGAACTGCTGACCTGTGACATTACGCCGACCGGCACGCATTACCTGCTCAATCATTTCGACGTGCCGGTGATCGCGCCCGAGACGCACAGCCTGACACTGGAAGGTGCGTTTCGCGCGCCCTACAGCCTGACGCTGGCCGAAATCATGGCCCAGCCGCAGATCACCCGCCCTGTCACCCTGGAATGTGCGGGCAATGGCCGCGCAGGCATGGACCCGCGCCCGCTGTCGATGCCTTGGATGTATGAGGCGATTGGCACGTCCGAATGGACCGGCACGCCGCTTGCGCCCTTGATCGAACGTGCGAGACCGAAAGGCAGCGTGCAGGATTTCACCTTCATCGGTGCGGATTTCGGCTATGACAAGGGCGTGCCGCATTTCTACGGGCGCAGCCTGACCCCGCAGGACATGGCAGAGCTTGAGGTGATGCTGGTCTGGGGGATGAATGGCGCACCACTGCTGCCGCAGCATGGGGCACCGCTTCGGATTATCGTGCCGGGCTGGTATGGCATGGCCTCGGTCAAATGGCTGACCACGATCACGGCGCTGGAAGAGCGCTATACGGGCTTTCAGCAGGTCGAGACCTACCGCTTCCGCGCGCATCCTGATGATCCCGGCACGCCGGTCAATCGCATCCATGTCAAATCGCTGATGAAACCGCCGGGAGTGCCTGACTGGTTCACCCGCGCGCGCTGGATGGAAGCCGAGCGCGTCACGCTGCAAGGGCGGGCATGGTCCGGGGCAGGCGTCCCGATAGAACAGGTCGAGGTGCTGCTGGATGGAGAATGGCGCGCGGCAGAGTTGACCGGGCGCGCGGATACCTATGCCTGGACGGGCTGGCAGATCGACTGGGATGCGACGCCGGGGCAGCATGATCTGGCCTGCCGCGCGACAGATGCAGAGGGCAATGCCCAACCACTGGTCCCTGATTATAACACAGGCGGCTTTGCGAATAATGTGGTGCAACGGGTCACTGTATATGTGACCTGAAGTAGGGTGCGTGCTGCAGCACGCACCTTACGCTTATGCCCCTGCGGGACGTTTTGTCATGGCCGCTTGCTCTAGCGCATGTCGCTCGGAAGTGGTTACCTTTTCGACATGCGAAACCAATAGGCTAGGCCTATGGCGCGAATGAGAATGAACGAGATACGCTCCAGAGCAACCAACGATGCAGCTTGAAGCATTGCGCCGATGATCACAAATACTAAGCCGCGCAGCGCCGTGACTTGGCTGCCACCAGCGCAAAGTTCTGATCTTGCGCGGATTTGGTCAGCATAAAGTGCAATAGCCCTGACCGAGGATCGCCGCACCGCGGCCCGACGCTGCGCGGCTTAACCCACGCGATCCACTGACGGCAGTGGACTCCAAGCAGTCATAGGGTATCTTGTGTCAGATGACGAGCACTAGCGCGGGAAACCGGGACCGAGCTCACCAGAGGGCATCCACCAGAAGGGCTAGCCCCAGAACCAGCGACAGCCCGATCAGCAAGCGGCGGAACACGGAATCCGACACGCGCCTGAAGACCAGCAGCCCCACCTGCGCTGCAAACAATGAGGCAGGCAGGGCGATCAGAAAGGCCGTTACAGTTGTGCTGTCATAGGCACCGCGCATCCAGAGCATTGTGGATGTCACCAACAGGATAACCACATTGAACGGCTGCAAAACGGCGCGGATTTCGGCCTTTGGCCAAGGCCGCAGTGAGCACCAGATGACAGGCAAGGCCCCGGACAAACCGGCCATGCCAGACATGATCCCCCCGCTCAGACCCACTGTGGCATCCATGACCGGCGTGCGCCGCTCGAATTTCGGCAAGGTGCTGCGGAAGCTGAAAAATCCGCCATAGACCACGAGCAGGATTGCCACGATCAACTTCAGCCCATCGGCGCTGATATGCTGCAACAGCATCAGACCTACCGGCACGCCAAGCAGCCCGGGCATAATGAACCGCATCAGGCGCGCCACATTGACCCGCAAGGCTGCGCGCACCTCCCACAGACCCATCAGACCCGTGATCACGGATTGCAGCGTCACCACTGCGACTGCGCTGACCGGATCGAGCGCGACCAACAAAAACCCGAGCGCGAAAAGAGCTGTGCCTGTGCCCGCCAGCCCGTTCAAAAACCCGCCCGCGCAGGCCCCAAGCAAGATGAACAGAACCGCAGTCGATGTCATCGGCAAGCCTCAGGGCAGCGGTAGGCAAGGGTGCGCAGATCGCGTTCAGGGCGGTCAAAAGACATGCCGGGACTAAACGCGTCCCGGCTGAAAGGGTCAAGCCCTGAACATGTTAAGTGTGGTCAGAATGCCACCTCTTGCGCAAGACCCTGCGCAATCGCAAGTTCGACCGCCGCCGAGGCCACAGCCAGATCCTGCAAGCCCACCCCGGTCCCGTCGAAGAGCGTGATCTCGTCGGCATGCCCGCGCCCCGGATGCGCGCCATTGATCACGGCCCCGATTTCAGTGATGGCGCTCTCGTCGAGCAGGCCAGTGGCGACCGCATGCTGCGCCTCGCCAATGCTGACCGATTGCGCAACCTCATCGGTGAAAACTGTCGCGCGCGCCAAGAGCGCTGCCTCGACTTCTTGCTTGCCTTTGGTATCGGTGCCCATGCAGGCCAGATGCGTGCCGGGACGGACCTGGGCATCCTTCACGATGGCGTTAAGGCTCGAGGTGATGGTGATGATCACATCTGCTTGCGCGCCCAGTTCATCAACACTGACTGCCTCGAAGGGCAGCCCCAGATCCTCGGCAGTCTCGGCCAGTCGCGACAGCATTTCGGGGTGATAATTCCAGCCGACGACTTTCTCAAAACTGCGCTGTCGCACAGCCGCGCGCATCTGAAACGCGCTCTGATGCCCTGCGCCGACCATGCCCAGCACCTTGCTGTCATGCCGCGCCAGATGCTTGATCGAAATCGCGGACGCCGCCGCCGTGCGCAAAGCCGTCAGCAGATTGCCCCCGACCATCCCGGTCGGTTTGCCGCTCTCGGGATCGAACAGATAGACTGTGCTCTGGTGGTTCGGGATCCCGCGTTCCGCATTGCTGGGGAAATAGCCACCTGCCTTGACGCCCAGAAGCACACCTACCCGGTCTAGACCCGATTTGAACCCGTATTGCCGTCCTTCGCCAAGCGCCTCGCGCACCACGGGGAAGTTATAGGCATCGCCGCGCGACATGGCGGCGAAAGTCGCCTCGATGGCGTCAAAGGCCGATTGTTCATCGACAAGACCGGGGATGGCGGATTCGGGGACGATCCACATAAGCGTATTCCTTCACTGTCAGAGAATTAAGGCCCCCGAAGGGGCCTTGAGATCAATAAGCCTTGCCGCGGGCTGAAACAGGCCAGAGCGTTTCGACCTTGCCGCCTCTGACACCCACATACCAGTCATGGACATTGCAGGTCGGATCGCAATGGCCCGGCACCAGCCGCAGCTTTTCGTTCACTTTCAGAACATTGCCGGTATCCTCGACCACCCCATGCTCATCCGAGCATTTGACGTATTTCACGTCATCGCGCCCGAAGATCACCGGCAGGCCCGAATCCACCGATTGCGCCTTCAGCCCGGCATCGACAATCGCCTTGCCGGGTTTGGCATGGCTCATCACGCTGGTCAGGATGAAGAGCGCATTCTCCCATTCCTCCTGATCGATCCGCTTGCCATCCTTGTCTAGTATCCGCCCGTAATCGGCATCCATGAAAGCGTAAGACCCACACTGCAGCTCATTATAGACGCCCGACGTGCTCTCGAAATAATAGCTGCCGGTGCCGCCACCCCCGACAATATCGCAGTCCAGCCCTTCGGCCTTCAAGGTGTCCACAGCGTCCTTCACCATGGCCACGGCCACATCGATCTTGGCCTTGCGATCCTCATAGCTGTCCATATGCTGCATCGCGCCCTGATAGGCTTGGATGCCTGCGAATTTCAGCCCCGGTGCCGCGTCAATCGCCTTGGCGATCTCGACCACCGCAGGGGTGGTGGTCACACCGCAGCGGCCCGCCCCGCAGTCAATCTCGACCAGACATTCGATCTGCGTGCCGTGCCGCGTGGCGGCTTCCGACAGATCGGCGACATTTGCCAGATCATCGACGCAGCAGATTGCGCGCGCCCCCAGCTTTGGCATCCGCGCCAGCCGGTCGATCTTGGCCGGATCGCGCACCTGGTTGGACACAAGCACATCCTTGATCCCGCCACGCGCGAAGACTTCCGCCTCGCTCACCTTCTGGCAACAGACGCCGCAAGCGCCGCCAAGGCTTTCCTGCAGTTTCGCCACATCGACCGATTTGTGCATCTTGCCATGCACGCGGTGGCGCATGCCATGAGCTTTCGCATAGTCGCCCATCTTCGTGATATTACGCTCAAGCGCGTCCAGATCAAGGATCAGGCAAGGCGTCTGGATATCGGCCTCATCCATCCCCGGCAGGGCCGGCACATCATAGCCGACTTCGAGACCTTCAAACCGTGCAGGTGCATTCATTTCAGTGACCTCCCGTTAGTTTTTGACCCAGGGCAGCGCGTCCAGATCGACATTGCCGCCCGTGATGATGACGCCGACCCGCTTGCCGGCAAAGATGTCGCGGTTCTTAAGGATCGTGGCCAGCGGCACAGCGCAGCTCGGCTCGATCACAATCTTCATGCGCTTCCAGGTGAGCTTCATCGCCTCGACGATCTCTTCTTCCGAGGCCGTCAGGATATCGGTCACATGGTTGGACACGAAATGCCAGGTCAGCTCTTTCAGCGGCACTTTCAGCCCGTCCGCGATGGTGTTGGGCGCATCATCCGCGATAATATGGCCCGCCTTGAAACTGCGATAGGCGTCATCCGCCTGCTCGGGCTCTGCGGCGTAAATCTCCACATGCGGCGCGATATTCGACAGCGTCAGACATGTGCCCGACACCATCCCGCCCCCACCAATCGGCGCGATCACGGCGTCCAGTCCATCGACCTGTTCCATCAACTCCTTCGAGCAGGTCGCCTGCCCGGCAATCACGCGCGGGTCGTTGTAGGGATGGACAAATTCCGCCCCGGTCGCAGCTTCCACTTCCGCAAAGACCGCCTCGCGCGACGTGGTCGAGGGCTCGCATTCCGTGATGATCCCACCATAGCCACGCACAGCGTCCTTCTTGGCCTGCGGTGCCGTGCGCGGCATGACCACATGGCAGGGAATGCCCCGCCGACCCGCTGCATAGCTGAGCGACAAAGCGTGGTTCCCGCTCGAATGGGTCGCCACCCCTTTCGCGGCCATTTCATCCGACAGCCCGAAGACGGCATTCGAGGCGCCACGCACCTTGAACGCGCCTGCTTTCTGGAAATTCTCGCATTTGAAGAACAGCTCTGCCCCGGTCAGCGCATTGAAATAGCTCGACGTCAGAACGGGTGTTCGATGGATATGGGGCGCAATCCGTGCATGCGCGGCTTCCACATCCGCATAGGTCGGGATCGTCATTTCGGTGATATCCTTCATGTCATCCTACCTTTCATCCTTGGAAAAATATCCTGGGGGAGTCGCCGTCAGGCGGCGGGGGCAAAGCCCCCATCACGCGGCCTTTGCCAGCGCGACATCGCTTGACTGACGAAGATAATCCTGCGCCGCCGCCACGCCAGACCCAAGCTGCACATCCCAGCCCAGATCGGCCATGCACATCTCGGCCACGGCCAGCCCCGAGAGCAACATCGCATCGGTCAGCATCCCCAGATGCCCGATCCGGAACACTTTTCCGGCGACCTCACCCAGACCCACACCAAAGGCCATGCCATATTTCGTCGCCGCCAGTTGCACCAGATCCGTGCCATTGCACCCCTCTGGAACGACAACTGCCGTAACTGTAGCGGAATAGAGGTCCGGCGTCGCCGCGCAGGGCCGCATGCCCCAGCCCGCAACTGCGCGCCGTGTCGCTTCGGCGAAGCGGTGGTGGCGGACATAGACATTGTCCAGCCCCTCGTCTTCCAGCATTTCGATCGACTTCGCCAGCCCCGCGATCAGACCCACAGCAGGCGTGTAGGGATAGCCACCGGAAGCGTAGGATTTCAGCATGTCGCGGAAGTCGAAGAACGTCCGCGACAGGGCCGCATTTTCCATTGCGTTCAAGGCTTTGGGCGACACACCAAGGATCGCCAGACCCGCTGGCAGCATGAAGCCCTTCTGCGACCCGGCCACAGCAATATCGACACCCCAACCCGCCATGTCGAAGGGCATGGAGCCGATGCTCGACACCCCGTCCACGAAGAAAAGCGCAGGGTGATTTGCCGCATCTATCGCTTTGCGGATGCCGCCGATGTCGGATTTCACGCCAGTTGCCGTTTCATTATGTGTGGCCAGAACCGCCTTGATCTGATGACCAGTGTCAGTGCGCAGGGCCGCTTCGATTTCGGCCAGAGGTGCGCCATTTCCCCAAGCGGTTTCAATGACTTGTACATTTAGTCCATGGCGCTGGCACAGGTCGATCCAGCGATGGCTGAACATTCCGAACCGCGCGGCCAGAACTGTATCGCCGGGCGAGAGCGTGTTGGTGATCGCCGCTTCCCAGCCGCCCGTCCCGGTCGAGGGCAGGATAATCACCTCACCATCACAAAGATTTAGCACCCGCTTCACCCCGGCCACGGCAGGCTTGAACAGGCGCGCGAAGCTGGGCGAGCGGTGGTCGAGCGTGGGCATGTCGCAGGCTTTGCGGATCTCTTCGGGGATATTGGTCGGACCCGGGATGAAAACGGGGTTCTGCATGGACATTGGGCTACTCCTCCCTTGATTATCAGCACTTTAGCGCCCCCGAATGCTGCGCACAATTTTTTTGAAATTAAATTTTATACTATGAAAAAAGCATGCGAGATCTTGATCTGAAACTGTTTTTTGTTTTTCATCCTGCGAAAATACATTTCGCCTGTCAGAAAAAAGAGGTCCCCATGTCCGAATCCCGCCCCCGTGGCCGTCCGCGCGCCTTTCATGACAAGACCGAGCAGAACACGGTCCAGTCGCTCGACCGTGCCCTGTCGATTCTCGAGGTCGTCGCCGATGCCAACGGCCTGACCCTGACCGAACTCGCGCAGGCGTCCGGGCAGTCGACAGCGACCGTCTATCGCGTGCTCAGCACTTTTCAGACCCATGGCTTTGTTGAACTCGACCCGGAGGGCCAGCGCTGGCATGTCGGCGCCGGGGCCTTCCGGACGGGCTCGGCCTTTCTGCGGCGCACGAAATTGGCAGACCGGGCGCGCGGTGCGATGGAAAGCCTGATGCGCGCGACCGGCGAGACGGCCAATCTGGGGATCGAGGATCGCGGCGAGGTGCTGTTCCTGACCCAGGTCGAGACGCATGAGGCGATCCGCGCCTTCTTCCCCCCCGGCACGCGCAGCCCGATGCATGTCTCGGGGATCGGCAAGGCGCTGCTGGCGCATATGCCAGTGCTGCGGCTGGCCGAGGTGATGGCGCGCGGGCTGCGCGGCTTCACGCCCGGCTCGCTGACCCAGAGCGAGGCCCTGGAGCGCGACCTGATCGCGACGCGGGCGCGGGGCTATGCGATCGACAATGAGGAACGCACCGAAGGTATGCGCTGCATCGCCGCGCCGATTTTCGACGCGCAGGGGCGGGCTGTGGCTGGGCTGTCGATCTCGGGGCCCGTATTCCGGCTGTCACTGGAACGGGCTGAGGAACTGGGCGCGCTGGTGCTGCAGGCCGCGCAGGGGGTGACAGAGGCAACAGGGGGAGGGAAGGGCTGAGCGAGAGGATCGAGGGCTTGGTGACTGTCGACCCGAACTCATAGGTTTGAGGCATAGGCAGTGTCGAAACAGTATGTCACTGAACAATGTGGGCAATTGCGGCGAGCTGCGCGGGGCCTATAGACACTCAGCCGTCCCGTCTGGGCTGATTTTCGGGTCAAGCTTCCAAAATGGAGGGTTTCATGAACGATCCGCGGTTCGTGATGGCAGATACCCTCTGGAAGCGGCTTGAAGCGCATCTGCAGCGCAAGATCAGCGACGCCGGAAGCGGCAGCCATCGACTCCATTCATGGCGCGACAAGGCGCATTCGTCTGCCAACAGACAAAAGCCGTTTTGGCGGGGCTGCGACCCGCAGCCCGAAAGTGCCCAAGACGATCCGCCATCCGCCCAATGGTGCCCCGAACCGTCCAGAAAACGCCGTTCCTGCCGTCTTCCCACATTCTGACAAATAGGGTGGGGTAAGTATCTTATTAATATAAGACACATATACTTCACTTCATCTGAATAGCATCAGATCGCAGACTTGTATGACGCAAAAGATTAAATTACAACCAAGTATGAAACCCATGGCAGGGGTTCAAATTCAATCATATAATTATTTCAGGTGAAAGCCACGATTAAGCCATTACATACTGATCTTGTAGCTCTTGAAATCCGAGGGAGGCATAAATGGAAAATGAAATCGTGAAAAATATCTTAGGTCTGCTTCACGATGAAGAGCAGGATCTGCTTGGTGGTAATTTTGATGGCTTGTCTGAAATCACTACCGCCAAAGAGCATCTCCTCAAGAAGCTTGACTTTACCACGATTGATGAGTCAACCCTCACAGAGCTGTCGAAGGCATTGGCCAGGAATCAAAGGTTGCTGCAAGCAGCAACTGATGGCGTCCTGAGTGCAAAATTAGTTATACGAACCTTAATGAACAGAGAGCAAACACTTGCCTATGGAAAAAACGGTCAGCGCACCCTGTTGAGTGATGGCACCTCGGATCTTGAGAAACGGCTATAATGCGCTCTTTACCTTGATCATGATTTCCAAAGATGACCCCTTCAATTTTTACTATTTGTAAAGCTTCAAAAGCGAATGTGATCTGAGCAGCAAGAAAGCTGAGCAGCGACGTTGAAACGAGCTGGGTGTGCAGAATGCATTTTTCAAAAACTGAAAGTGCACACTTCATAGGTGTAAAAAGCACATAGAGAGGAACACGCCATGTCCAGTATCCTGACAAATACCAGCGCAATGGTCGCATTGCAAACGCTTCGTGGGATTAATTCCAATCTGGCACAGACACAAAGCCAGATCTCGACCGGGAAATCCGTCGCCAATGCGCGCGACAACGCCGCAGTCTGGGCGATTTCAAGAACAATGGAGTCTGATGTCGCAGGCTTTAAAGCGATCTCTGACAGTCTCAGCCTTGGTTCTGCAACAGTGGGCGTCGCGCGTCAGGCTGCAGAAACTGTGACGGACCTCTTGACGCAGATGAAAAGCCGGATCGTCGCAGCCCAGGAACAGAATGTAGACCGCGACAAAATCCAGGAGGACGTGGTCGCGTTGCGCGACCAGATTGACGCAGTCGTTGGCGCAGCACAGTTCAATGGTCTCAACCTGATTAACGATGGTGCAACACTCAATATTCTCGCCTCACTCGATCGGGACGCTGGCGGTACTGTTTCAACAAACAGTATCGAGGTTGCCGCGCAGGACCTCGCCATCGGCGCATATGCCGCCAGCGATGTGTTTGATGCAGAAGGTGTCACAGATGATGGCGACGCCTTCGCCTTAACGCTAAGTGACACAGACGAAGAGGAAATCGAGATTCAAGACAATCTGGCCGCGGGCGACAGTCTGACAATCAGAATCACCACCCAAGATACGAACCAAGCCATCACATACACTGTCACGGAAGCAGATGTGAATGATGGCGAGGTCGAGGAGAATGTCGCAGCGGCACTTCGAGGTCTGATTGTTGGCATGGGCATAGACGGCTTGCGTGTCGAGCTAGAAGGTGAAACAATCACTCTCGAAAATGACGGTGGCGCGCCAATGGTCGTTACTGGCACCTTCCAGAACGCTGGGTCAGGTGGTCTGGGCGGACTCTCAGCGATCAATGTAGCCACTGACCCGGCCGGAGCGTTGGCCAGAATTGAAGGCCTTATTGAAACTGCAATCGAAGCTGCTTCGAGTTTCGGTTCTGCACAAATGCGGATCGACACACAATCAGAGTTCATCAAGAACCTGACGGATTCGCTCACCACTGGGATCGGCGCTCTGGTCGATGCCGACATGGAAGCGGCATCCGCGCGACTTCAGGCGCTTCAAGTGCAGCAGCAACTTGCAACGCAGTCGCTGTCAATTGCCAACCAGCAGCCTCAAAATATTCTGGCGCTCTTCCGTTGATAAGCAAAGCGTGAGCGCTGAAATAGTGCTCACGTTCCTCTCGCTTTATCAGCTTACAGAAAAAAGGCACCAAAATGAATATGCATGCACAAGCTGCGAAGACTTATGGGTATCTCGGTTCAGCCAAGGTTGATGAGCGTTCGGCAGAATATCAGGTGATTGCAGGAATAACTTCGAGATTGCAGAAAGCGCATAATAGCGGGCCAATTGCTTTCGTATCTTTGGCAGCATCACTTACGGAAAACCGTCGCCTGTGGACAGAGTTTGCAATAGATATTGCAAATGTAGATAATTCAATGCCCCCAATGTTGAAAAAACAGATCATGGAGCTTGCGATTTTCACTCTTCGTCATACGGAACACGTGATTTCAGGCGCCGCAGACGCAGATGTCCTTATTGAGATAAATCTTGCAATCATGCGCGGCCTCTCGGGAAAGAGAGCAGTTTAATGAGTGGACTGATTATTCGTCTTGCACCGAATGAGCGCATCTTGCTTAATGGTGCGGTTGTAGAGAATGGTGATCGTCGAGCAAGGCTCACCATCAAGACCCCGAATGCAAATGTTCTGCGCTTACGCGACGCCATCCATCCCGAACATGCAAATACGCCTGTGAAGCGCACGATTTACTTGGCTCAACTGATTATTTCAGGTGATGGCAACCCAAAGGACATCAAGATGCCACTCATGCGCGCAATTGAACAAATCAAACAGATTTTTGAAGATGAAGAGAGTCGGAGAATACTTGGAATGGCATCGGAAAGCGTCCAATCAAACCAGTATTACCTCGCTCTAAAATTTTTAAGACAACTGATTGCACGTGAGGAGCAACTCGTCAGTTCGGCCTCATCATGAGCTTTCAGCCAATTTTGCCGCAACCAGGCCTCGCGGGGTGGGCTTTTCTACAGCGCACCAAGCAAATGCAGCAGGCCAACTTTGTCAAATCGCCATCAATCGAACGCGATGTCGAACATTTTCGCTCTGCGTTTCATGAAATTACTTCCGCAGCAGCGCTAGTAGATAACCCCAGAGCTTTGAAAGTTGCACTTGGCGCTTTCGGGTTGCAAGACCAATTTAACAGTCGCGCTCTTATTCGGAAGATTGTTGAGGACGGAGTATCAGAACGCGGAGCGCTTGCCAACAGACTTGCTGATAAACGCTTTTTAGATTTCGCGCGCGCATTCGAATACCTAAGTGCGCCAGATAATATGTCGCCACAATCAAATTTTCCAGAAGATATCATAGTTTCCTATCAGCGTAAATTGTTTGAGGCAGCAGTAGGAGAGCAAGATCGATCAATACAACTCGCTTTGACGTTACAGCATGAATTGCCGAAATTATCTGTTGATTATTCCAGTAATACTGCACGTTGGTTCGCTGTTATTGGGAACCCCTATTTGCGTGAAAGTTTTCAAATAAGTCTGGGTTTTCCCCAAGAGTTCTCATTTCTTGACGTGGAATCACAGGTGCTTCGAATGAAATCAGCGGCGCAACGAAAATATGGCACATCTGATTTTATTGAGCTCTCAAGGGATGAACATCTTGAACAGATTACACGAGATTTCCTTGTGATGTCACAACTTCGCGGCCTAGCGGTGCAGTCGACCAGTTCCTCTATCGCTTTAACTCTCCTGCGAGGATTGTAGAGTCCATCATCCCGCCATGAGCTTACTGCTTCGGCAGGGCAATCGCTTTGGAATTTTTCGATCCCGGAGTGAGAAGTTTAAGTGAACAAAGCGACATCTCTCGTTGTCCTGAGAGGTGGTCGCGCAAATTTGGACCAGTTGTTAAGGTGGATCGCATGACGGAAGAGACGATCCGAAATGGCACAGAGAAAGACGCATACGCCTGAGTTCAAGGCGAAGGTCGCGCTTGAAGCGGTGAGGCGTTGA
>SKSL01000057.1 GCA_007123015.1 Natronohydrobacter sp.
AGGTCATCCGCCCCTTGACGATGCTGACAGTAAGCGCGGCCAGCGCGCCGACAACCGAGCTTTCCACCAGCCGCGTATAGCCCAGCACGAAAGGCACCATCATCACGGCGAAAATCCCCAGTGGCATCAGCCCCGCCAGCAGCAGGCGATATTTCTCGGCGCGCGTCACATGGGCCAGCTCAACAGGGTCGATCACTGGGCCGAGTTCCGGGTTCATCCGGCAGCGCAGCCAGATATACAGGATGAACAATGCCGCGAGCATCAGCCCCGGCAACAGACCCGCGGCCCAAAGATGCGTGACCGGCTGGCGCGCGATCATCGCATAGAGCACCAGCACCACCGAGGGCGGCACAAGGATGCCAAGGCTGGAGCCTGCCTGAATGACCCCTGTCACCATCAGCTTGTTATAATTGCGTTTCAAGAGTTCCGGCAGCGCGATGGTTGCGCCGATGGCCATGCCGGCCACTGACAGCCCGTTCATGGCCGAGATCAGCACCATCAGAAGTATCGTCCCGATGGCGAGCCCCCCCGGCACTGGCCCGAACCAGACATGGAACATGCGATAGAGATCATCGGCGAGTTTGCTTTCCGACAGCACATAGCCCATGAAGATGAACATCGGCAGTGTCATCAGCGGAAACCAGTTCATCAGCTTGATGGTCTGCGCGAAGGCCAGATCATAGCCGCCGCGCTCACCCCAGAGCGCGATGGCCGCAACGACTGCCACAAAGCCGATCACACCGAACATGCGCTGCCCGGTCAGCATCATGGCCAGCATCGAGCCGAACATCAGCGCGGCAATCATCTCATAACCCATCAGGTCGAGCGCTCCTCGATCTCGATCCCGCGCAGTTTCGCGATGTCGCGGATCAGAAAGGCCGTGCATTGCAGTATCATCAGCACAATGCCGATACACATCACGATCTTGATCGGGGCCATATAGGGCCGCCACAGCCCGCGCCTGCGTTCGCCATATTCCAGCGCGAATTGGGTGGACTCGATCCCGCCCCACAAGAGCACGCCCAGATAGACCAGCAGCGTGAAGATGGTAATGCTGTCCACAGCGGCCTTGGTCCGATCCGACCAGCGCGAATAGAGCAAGTCCATGCGCACGGCGGATCCCATCTGCAGTGCATAGGCCCCGCCCAGCATGAAATAGCCCATCAGCAAAAATTGCGCCATCTCATCGGTCCAGATCTGCGGCGTGAAGCCAAAGCGCGCGACAGCCCCCCAGCCCAGCACCGCCATCAGGATGAACAGGCTCCACATCGCCAGCCGCCCGATGCGGTAATTCAGCGCCTCGACCAGATGCAGATAGCGGATCACGATGCGAGGCATGGTCGCTCCGACACTTGGGCAATGGCCTCTTGCAAGATTGGCGCAAGCCGCGCGGCCATACTGACCTGACCCTCTGGCGTGGCGATCAGGTCATTGCGGATTTCCAGCATGGCGTTGTCCAGCCCATAGGGCAGAGCGTGCAGCCGCAGCGTGTGAGTGACATGATCCGCTGCGGAATAGGGTTCATTCAGCGCCGTAGAAAGGCCCGAACCCGCCGCTGACGCCGCGATCTGACGCGCCAAAGCGGGCATGGCGTCATGGATCACACCAAATTCCACACTGCGCGCGACACCATGCCAGACCGGCGAGAAGGAATGTATTGTCAGGATGACCGGACGCCGCCCCAAGGCCAGGGCCCGCGCGATCCGGGCACGCACAAGATCGTGGAACGGCAGGTAAATCTGCTCGACCCGGTCCAGACGTGCGGCGCGCGACAGCCCGACATTCATTGTGATGGGATGGATTTCGGATTGCACCGGGCAAGCATCATCCCGGTCCGGGCTGCGGTTCAGATCATAGATCACGCGCGACAAGGGCGCATGGATCAGCTCTGCACCGCCCTGCCCCGGTGCAAGTTCTGCGCCCAGTGCCTGCGCAAGACCCAAAGCGCCGATATCGCTGGCCGCATGGGACGCAGTTGTCGCCGGACTGACTGACAACCAGGGCGCAACAAGCCTGTTCGAGGCATGCTCACAGATCAGAATCACACCGGGCGGGTGCTCCGGCGCAGCTTCGACACCAGCCCTGTCCCAGCCTTGCACTGCATGGCCAAGGTCGTGGGATGCTGCATTGGCAAGCGTCATCTCGTCGGTCCCTGCGCGGTTTAGGTAATTTACCTTCCTGACGAAGGCTGCACCAAAGAGCCTTTTTCTGTCAAGTATGTTTCTTATGGAAAATTTCTGTAACGTATATTACAATTCGAATGATGTTAAATGAAGCATTTCAACAGAGAGCGCGCGCGGATGCAGCCATTGACCACAGAAGACGCCTTGCGCGCAGCCATGTCCGACATGACCCGCACGGAACGCCAGTTGGCCAGTTACATGCTGGGGAACTTCCCGCGCTCGGTTCTCGGCTCTGTCGCCGAAATTGCCCAAGCGGCTGGCGTCTCTGCACCCACAGTGGTCCGGCTGGTGCGCAAATTAGGCTATTCCGGCTACCCGCAATTCCGCGCAACGATTCACGAGGAAATGGGCGAACGTTTGGCGTCACCCATCGCCAAGCATGAAAAATGGGCCGATCTGCAACCTGTGGATCATGCGCTGAACCGCTTTGCTGCGCGCGTCATCGACAATCTTAGCCAAACGCTCAGCCAGCAGGATCTGAGTGCCTTCGACACGATCGCAGAAATACTTGCAGACAAATCGCGCCCGGTCCACCTGATCGGCGGTCGCCTGACCCATTCAGTGGCGACCTATTTCGCAACTGCCCTGCATGTCATGCGCAAGGACATCACGCTTCTGTCCGGAATGCCCAATACCTGGCCGCCGACTTTGTTGGAAATGTCGCCGAACAGTGTGCTGGTGGTGTTCGACATCCGCCGTTATGAACCCTCGATCCAGCAGTTCACCGAAATCGCCCATGCCCAAGGCGTCGAGATCATCCTGCTGACCGACACCTGGGTCTCGCCCGTCGCGCAGCGCGCGCAGCATATCCTGACCAGCCGCGTTGAAGTGCCTTCAGCCTGGGATACGGTCGTGCCGCTGGTGGGGCTGGTCGAAGCGCTGCTTTCGGCCATTCAGGCGCGAAACTGGAACGACACCCGCGCCCGACTGGACCAGATGGAACGCTTCTATGACGATATGCGCCTGTTCCGACAGTCACGGTAAACGCCGTGTGGTCTGTCCGGCCGGGGCTGCGCTGCAAGCATCCAGCCAGATCCGTGTTCAGGCCGCTGACTGTGCCTTGATACCAAAGATCGCCTGCACAAGCGAATCCTGGGTCAGTTTGTCAATCGTGAATTCGCGCATGACCCTGCCATGATACATCGCCACGATCCGGTCCGAGACGCGCCGCACTTCGGGCATTTCCGAGCTGATCACGATGACTGCATAGCCCTGGGCCGCCAATTCGCGTAGACCTGATGGACCTCTGATTTCGATCCCACATCAATGCCGCGTGTGGGTTCATCCACGATCAGGACGCGCGGTTTCATCGACAGCCATTTTCCGATGACGTTCTTCTGCTGATTGGCGCCAGCTTGGGGTCTTGATGGCCCGCTTTTCGCGATACTGGTCGAAAATCGCAAGCTCCGCCCCCTTTGCCACAAAAGGCCCGCCAGTCAGATCCTGCACCTGCGGCAGGGTCATGTTATCGCGGCAGTTCATCTGCTGCACCAGCCCCTGTTCCTTGCGGTTTTCCGGCACCAGAGAGACCCCCAGCGCGATTGCCGCCTGAGGCGAGGTGATCTCGACCTTTTCACTGTCGATGAACACTTCGCCCGCGCTCGGAGTCCGCAGGCCGAACAGTGTCTCGGCAATCTCGATCCGGGCCGAACCGACAAGGTCGTGGATGGTCAGCAGATCATGCTGGCCGCGCGCGAGATCAAGAACTGGGACGAAATCCAGCTTCTGACCCAGGCCGCCGCGATGGTCGATGGCGTCTATCACATGATCTACGAGGAAC
>SKSL01000055.1 GCA_007123015.1 Natronohydrobacter sp.
GGGCGCGACGAAGGCTGCAAGAAAGCTCAAACGTAAACGCTGAAAACCTTGGGTTTTGCTGGATTGCTCATTTTTCTTTGCCTAGACTGACCTCAGACAATCAGAGGGGGAGGTTCATGGAAGATATCGTTATTCTTGGCGGTGCACGCACGGCGATTGGTGGGTTTGGCGGGTCACTGGCGAGTGTTTCGGCCATCGATCTGGGAAAGATCGTGTCCGAAGCCGCCCTTGCACGCGCCGGTGTCGCACCAGATCAGATCGGCACAGTTGTCTTCGGCACAGTTCTGGCGACGGAACCCGCGGATATGTATCTGTCGCGGCGCGCCTCGATGGGTGCAGGCGTTCCTGACACTGTGCCTGCGATGAATGTGAACCGGCTTTGTGGGTCGGGCGTGCAGGCGATTGTCTCGGGCGTGCAGGCGCTGACGATGGGAGATGCGGATTTTGCGCTGGTAGGGGGGGCCGAGAGCATGAGCCGTGCGCCCTATATTCTGCCTGCGGCGCGCTTTGGGCAGAAGATGGGCGATGCAGGCGCGGTCGACATGATGGTGGGCGCGCTGACTTGCCCCTTTGGGACCGGGCATATGGGGGTCACGGCCGAGAATGTGGCCGCAGAACATGGCATCACCCGTGAGATGCAGGACAGCTTTGCGCTGGAAAGCCAGACCCGCACAGCGCGGGCGATCTCGGAGGGGCGGTTCGCCGACCAGATTGTGCCTGTGCCTGTCAAGACCCGCAAGGGCGAGGTCATGTTCGACGTGGATGAGCATCCGAAATCGACCAGTCTGGAAGTGCTGTCGGGGTTGCGCCCGGCCTTTCGCAAGGATGGGTCCGTCACAGCCGGGAATGCGAGCGGCATCAATGATGGGGCCGGGGCGCTGGTGCTGGCGCGGGCCGCCGCTGCCGAAAAGGCCGGTCTGACGCCACTTGCGCGGATTACCGGCTATGCGCATGCGGGTGTGCGACCGGAAGTGATGGGGATCGGCCCGGTGCCTGCAGTCCGGGCGCTTTGTGCGCGCACAGGACTGTCGGTCGAAGATTTCGACGTGATTGAATCAAACGAGGCTTTTGCCGCGCAAGCGCTGGCCGTGACACAAGAGCTGGGGCTTGATGCAGCCCGGGTGAACCCGAATGGCGGGGCGATTGCGCTGGGGCATCCTGTGGGTGCCACGGGCGCGATCATCACCATCAAGGCGCTCTATGAACTGGCGCGGATCGGCGGCAAGCGTGCGCTTGTGACGATGTGCATTGGTGGCGGGCAGGGGATCGCGCTGTCGATTGAGCGCGTTTGAAGCGTGTGCTGTAGGGTGCGTGCTGAGCACGCACCTTACATTTTCCGGATGATCAGATTCTGATAATATGGTTGGGCCGGGGCCTGAGTTTCCATGAAGGCGACGTCGCTGGCATCACGGCCCGTCGCGATCACAGCGAGATCGGAAGCAGTGCACATGCCAGTGGGATCGACGATATGCCATGCATCACTTAGCCAGACCTCGGCTACGGCGTGAAAATCCGGTGGCGTGACATTGGGACCGTAGCCAGAGGTATAGCGCGCCGGGATTTGTGCGGCGCGCAACAGTGTGCAGGCCAGATGCGCGAAATCCCGGCACACGCCTTCGCGCGAGAGGAATGTGTCATTGGCGCAGGTCGCGGCGTCCGAACTGCCGGGAACATAGGTGATCGATGCTGCGACCCAGTCGCGAATCGCCGCCACCTTGGCACCAGCGTCCAGATGGCCGAAGCGCTTTGCAACAAAGGGCATGAACTGATCCGACGGGCAGAAGCGTGACGGGCGCAGATAGCTGAGCACATCACCCGGAAGGTCTTGCCACCGGGACTGCGCAAGCGTCTCCAGCGGGATGTCTGCGCGGGTTATCTCGACATCGGCGACGTAGCGCAGGTTCAGCCGGTCACTAGCGACATTGGCCCAGATGCGTTGACCAACACTTGCTTCGCCTGGCTCATGCCGATGGGTCGCGTTCAGGATCTCGAGCATGCTGTGCCGGATATCTTGACCGGGTATTGCGGCCACTTCGACCGCCAGCAAGACCGGGCTTGGGCCTTCGAGCTGATAGTCCATGACAGTGTCGATATTCAGACGCATGATCTGGGCACCTTTGTGAAAATGAGAGGAAAAGCCATTTGGTGGCGCAGATGGCACGCAGTTGCGTCGCTAACGTAAATCGGGTCGGCCTACAAACCGAACCGATGCACAGATCATCAAATTTTTGGATTTTGTGCGTTTGCCGCTTGTTGCTGCGCGTGGCAAGCTTTTTTGTACGGTGCCAAAGTCAAAGAGAAAGGCGCCCCGCAGGGCGCCTCCATGCAGCTCGCCGGGATCAGATCACATCCGAGATGCGACATTTTCCCAATTGACCAGCTTCTCAAGGAAGTTGGTCAGATAGGCTGGACGCTTGTTGCGGAAGTCGATGTAATAGCTGTGCTCCCAGACATCGCAGCCTAGGAGGGCTGTCTGGCCGAAGCAGAGCGGGTTGACGCCGTTTTCGGTCTTGGTCACTTTAAGCGAGCCGTCCTTGTCCTTGACCAGCCAGCACCAGCCAGAGCCGAACTGCCCTGCGCCTGCGGCCGCGAATTCTTCCTTGAACTTGTCGACCGAGCCGAAGCTTTCGGTCAGCGCTTTCTCCAGCTCGCCAGGCATGCCGCCAGTGCCCGGACCCATCATTTCCCAGAACTGGTTATGGTTCCAGTGCTGGCTTGCATTGTTGAAAACCCCCGACTGCGCCACAGCGCCCGACTGATAGGTGCCAGTGATGATCTCCTCAAGCGATTTGCCTTCCCATTCGGTCCCGGCAATCAGCTTGTTGCCATTATCCACATAGGCCTTGTGATGAATGTCATGGTGAAATTCCAGCGTCTCGCGGCTCATGCCGAGATCGGCCAGCGCATCATGCGCATAGGGCAGGTCAGGAAGGGTGAAAGCCATGGTTTCCTCGTCTGTTGTTATGGTTTGACCGCCCTGAATAAGAGACCCCGGCCCCCAAAGGTCAAGGGGCGGGGCGAAATTACTTAGGTGTAGAGCACAGGCTCCGAGCCCTTCGCGGCGGCCCCTGACAGCAGGTCGAACATGTATTGCGCGACCGAACGGAAACAGATGATGCGGGCCTCATCTGGTCCTGTCACCAGCACGGCCGCAGCGACCTGGGCCGCGCGGGTGCGGCGGATATCGCCCGGTTCCATCGTGCTGAAATCCACCGGGCAGAGTTTCGCCAATGCGTCGCGCCAGGCAGATCCGCTCAGCGTGAACATGGCGCGGGCGTCCGAGACAGTTGCAACTGTTGCAAACTCTGCGTCCAACGCCTTGCGCAAGCGCGCTTCCATATCGGGGGCGGCGCTATGCGGGCAGAGGATCAGCAGCTCATCCGGCGACATCCACGCCACTGTGTTCCCGCCTGCCTGCGTGCTTTTGCGGGGCGCTGGCATCGCACAGCCCGTGATCTGCTGCAACGCGTTCACCAATGGCTGTGATCCCAGGTCACCGCGCAGAGTGATCATGCCTTGCAGCCCGGACTCGAAGATCGTGACGAATCCTTCAAAATGTGCATCGGGCAGGGCGCTGACAGCTTTTTCAGACATTCTGCTTTGTCCCTTCCTTGTCGTAGAAGACCGGATCCACGATGCGCGCAGCGATGCGCTTTTTGCCGTCTCCTGCGAAATTGATCTCTTCGCCCATCCTCTCGGGCCCGCGTTCCACCAGCCCCATCGCGATGCCGCGCCCCAGCGTCGCGGAATAATAGGTCGAGGTCACGCGCCCTTCGGTCCGCGCCTGCTTGTTGGCATTCGTGCCCGGAACCACAGCCAGCGCGGCATGTGGCAGGACCGAGCCATCGAGCGTTTCCAGCCCCACCAGTTTCCAGCGCTTGGGATCGACCATGTTCTCGCGCTCCATCCCGCGCTTGCCGAGGAAATCCTCTTTCTTCTTGCTGATCGCCCAAGTCA
>SKSL01000071.1 GCA_007123015.1 Natronohydrobacter sp.
TGGGGGTGGAACTGTTCTTTGACGAGCGGTTGGTGGTGCCGGATCATGCCTTGCGGGTGGCGGATGGGGCAATTGCGCCCTGGCGGAAGGGGAAATCGCCCTATTTCCTGCAAACCATCGAGTCGCTGGCCAAGCATTATGAGTTTGACGCCAAGACTCCGTGGAAGGATTTGCCTGCGCATGTGAAACAGGTGTTCCTCTATGGGTCAAACGGTGAGGAATTGCCGTTTCGCTATGATGAGGGCGGGCGGGTCTATAATGTGACCCGCGCTTTCGAGGGGGTTATCCCGAATATGGAGCGGCGCTATCGCGAGACGGATTCAGCCTGGGTTCGCGAGGAATTCGAGCGCTACCAGAACCAGCGGGCCTGCGGCGTGTGTGACGGGCATCGGTTGAAGCCGGAAGCCTTGGCCGTGAAGATCGGGGGCCTGCATATCGGGCAAGTGACCGAGATGGCCATTCGCGAGGCGCTGGCCTGGGTCGAGCAGGTGCCGGAGCATCTGAGCAAGCAGAAGAACGAGATTGCGCGCGCGATCCTGAAGGAGATCCGCGAGCGGTTGGGGTTTTTGGTGAATGTGGGTCTGGATTATCTGACTTTGGGACGGCATGCAGGCACGCTGTCGGGCGGCGAGAGCCAGCGGATCCGGCTGGCCAGCCAGATCGGCAGCGGGCTGACGGGGGTGCTTTATGTGCTGGATGAGCCCTCGATCGGGTTGCACCAGCGCGACAATGACCGGCTGCTGACGACGCTGCGCAATCTGCGCGATCAGGGCAATACAGTGCTGGTGGTCGAGCATGATGAGGAAGCCATTCGCACAGCGGATTTCGTGCTCGATATCGGGCCCGGCGCGGGGGTGCATGGCGGGCAGGTGGTCTCGCAGGGGACACCGGCCGAGATCATGGCCGATGCGGCCAGTGTGACAGGCCAGTATCTCTGCGGTACGCGCGAAATTGCCGTGCCGAAGACCCGCCGCAAGGGGAATGGGAAGAAGCTGACTGTCGTGAAGGCGAGTGGCAACAATCTGCGCGATGTGACAGCCGATTTTCCGCTGGGCAAGTTCGTCTGTGTGACCGGGGTTTCGGGCGGGGGGAAATCCACGCTGACGATCGAGACGCTGTTCAAGACGGCCTCGATGCGGCTCAACGGCGCGCGCCAGACCCCTGCGCCGTGCGAGACGATCAAGGGGCTGGAGCAGCTTGACAAGGTGATCGATATTGACCAGCGGCCCATCGGGCGCACGCCACGCTCGAACCCGGCGACCTATACCGGGGCGTTCGGGCCGATCCGGGACTGGTTTGCAGGCCTGCCGGAATCCAAGGCGCGCGGCTACAAACCGGGGCGGTTTTCCTTCAACGTCAAGGGCGGGCGGTGTGAGGCCTGTCAGGGCGATGGTGTGCTGAAGATCGAGATGAATTTCCTGCCCGATGTCTATGTCACCTGCGAGACCTGCAAGGGCAAGCGCTACAATCGCGAAACCTTGGAAGTTCTGTTCAAAGGCAAGAGTATAGCTGACGTTCTTGATATGACAGTTGAAGAAGCGCAGGGGTTTTTCGAGGCCGTGCCGTCGATCCGCGAGAAGATGGATGCGCTGGTGCGTGTGGGTCTGGGCTATATCAAGGTAGGCCAGCAGGCGACGACGCTCTCAGGCGGCGAGGCGCAGCGGGTTAAACTATCGAAGGAACTGGCGCGGCGCTCGACAGGGCGGACGCTTTACATTCTGGATGAGCCGACGACAGGTCTGCATTTCGAGGATGTGCGCAAGCTGCTGGAAGTGCTGCATGAGCTTGTCGATCAGGGAAATACAGTTGTGGTGATCGAGCATAATCTGGATGTGGTGAAGACCGCCGATTGGATCATCGATATCGGCCCCGAGGGCGGCGATGGGGGTGGGCAGCTAGTCGCGGTCGGCACGCCTGAGCAAGTGGCCGCGATCGAGGCCAGCCATACGGGCCGCTATCTGACACCTTTGTTGAAGGCGCGGCGCGTGGCGGCCGAATAACCTGCTGTTGCACAAGGAGCGTCCCGCGTGCCGCTTGCTCACGACACTGCAAGGCGAAACCGCTTGCCAGCTTATGCCTGCCCCCTTACCTTCACTCGCAAATTGCTCAGGGAGTTCCGCGACATGCCCCAACGCCCACCGCACGCGCGACATATTCTGTTGGCGCTTACTGTAGCGCTGGCCGCGCCGGTTCATGCCCAGACTGATGGTGTCATGTCCCGCCAATATGAGGATGGCGGTATCTATGAAGGGGAGTTTCTCGACGGTTTGCAACATGGCATCGGCACCTATCGGATGCCCAATGGCTTCGAATATACTGGCGCATGGGTTGCGGGCGAAATCAGTGGCGACGGGGTGGCGCGTTATCCCTCGGGTGCCGTTTATGAAGGGCAGTTCGCGGCAGGTCGCCCGCATGGGATCGGCAAGATGACTTTTGCAGATGGTTCGACCTATGAAGGCGCCTGGGTAGAAGGACGGATCGAGGGCGAGGGAATTCGCGTGTTCGCCAATGACTCCATCTATGAGGGCAGCTTTCTGGACGGGCAACCGCATGGAAGCGGCGTTCTGACCCGTCCGGATGGCTACCGTTATGAAGGGGAATGGGTCGAAGGTCTGCGCGACGGTCGCGGCATGATCACCTATCCTGATGGCGCGGTCTATGAGGGCGAGATGCAAGCCGATCTACGCCATGGCACAGGCATTCTGACAGGGACTGACGGGCTGCGCTATGAAGGCGAGTGGCTGGAAGGTCAGTTGCACGGGCAGGGTGTGCTGACGCAGGCCAATGGCGATGTCTACACAGGTGGGTTCCGGTCAGGGCTGCGCGATGGCCCGGCGCGCGTGGAACAGGCGGACGGGCTGGTCTTCGAGGGGACCTTCGTCAATGACATGCGCGAAGGGCCCGGACGGTTGAGCGGGCCAGATGGCTATCTTTACGAAGGGCCCTGGATTGCCGGGCAGATCGAAGGCGAGGGTGTGCTGGTCCAGCCCGATGGTGCGCGGTTTGAAGGCAGCTTCCGGGCGGGTCTGCCAGATGGCAGCGGCATGATCACCTATGCTGATGGCAGCACCTATGAAGGCGACTGGCTTGAAGGTCAGTTTCATGGCCAGGGCCGTGCTGTCTTTGCCGATGGCAGCATTTACGAAGGGGGTTTCGCGCGCGGCCTGTCGGAAGGTCAGGGTGTGATGAGCTTTGCCGATGGGCGCGTCTACACTGGGGATTTTCTGGGCGGCGAGATGCATGGGCAAGGGGAAATGCGTTTTCCCGATGGCTCTGTGTATCGTGGTCAATTTGCCGAGGGCACGCGTGAAGGTCTCGGGCGGATCGAAATGGCAGATGGGTTCAGCTATGAGGGGGACTGGTCCGGTGGCCAGATCACCGGGCAGGGCATCGCGACCTATAGCACTGGCGATGTCTATGAAGGGGAATTCCTGAATGGCCAGCGGCACGGGACTGGCGTGCTGCGCTATGCGACCGGGCAAGTGCTGTCAGGGGATTGGGATGCAGGGCGCATGACTGTGCGCGACGACGACTGATCCGGGCTATGGCGAAGATGCGGCGCAAGGGTGATCTGCCGCAAAAGCCCTGTGCGCAATGCGGACGGCCTTTCACATGGCGCAAGAAATGGGAAAAGGTGTGGGACGAGGTGCGCTACTGTTCGGATCGCTGCCGCTCAGATGCGCGCGCGGGAAAACGGGTTGACTCAAAGGTCGAGGGCCGCGCGTAGCGCTGCTATGAAATCCGGATCGCCATAGATCGCATTATGGCCGGACGCGATCCGGGCAATCTGCGCTTGTGGCAGGGCCTGTGCCAGGGCCTCGGCGCGGGCAGGGGGAATAACCTCGTCTTGAGTGGCGAGGATCAGATGGATATCGGCGTGACTGCGCGCTAAAGCCTGTTTCGGGTTCATTTCATGTCGAAACAGCAGCCCGACCGGCGCGAAAGGGTAAAGCTGACGTGCCACAGCGGCCAGACTGTCGAAGGGTGTGACCAGCACGACCCGCGCAATATCACGCTCGGCGGCCAGATGCGCCGCGACCCCGCTGCCAATGCTGAAACCGACCGCAATCACACCAGAGCCATCGGGCGCGATCAGGTCATGGATCGCCACTGCATCGGCCATCAGCGCCTGCGCCGACGGGCGGCCGGTGCTGGGCGCATAGCCGCGATAGTGGAAGCAGACCACGTCATGCTCAGGCGCGATCTGATGCAGGAACAGCGCCATGGCTTCCGCGTTCCAGGCATTGCCGCCAAAGCAAAGGATCACAGGCCGCGCAGGATCGCGCCCCATGATCCGCACCCCATGCAGCCTGTCGCCCCCCTCGAGCGGCAATTCCAGCCGGATCGTGCTGTCTGGCAGATCTGGCGCTGGCCCAACCAACGCGCGGGGAAACAGCAGCGCAGTCTGAAAGGCCGCAAGCAATCCGATCATGACAATCCCAAAGAGCGCGATAGAAGCCGCAAGTTTGACCAGCCCGTTCAGCACGCAGGTATCGTATCGACCTGCGGCAGATGGGGTTTGATGTCGATCAGCGGCGTTTGGTTGACAGCATCGATCGCGTCGATGTCCACACTGCCGCGTGCCATATCCAGCGCCAGAACTGTCACCACCCCCATGCCAATCGGATTGGGCCGCACTGGAGAGCGCAGATTGAACGTACCAGTGCCATCGCTGCGATGGCGTGGGGTCTGGCGCAGCAAGTCGCGCGGGGCGTGGCCCATCCAGTAGAGAAGCACGAGCGCATCGCCGGGCGTGATCCCTTCAAGGGCGGGGCGGAATTGCGGCGCGATGATCAGGCGTGCGGGGGCAGCCCGGTCGCGGGCTTGCCGCAGGTTCCTGGGGCAGTCTTCCAGGCTCCAAGGGCTCTGGATTTCGCCGATGAAGGTGATCTGCGCGTGACACTCAAGCGCGGTGTCAAGACGGGTTTCGCCCGCGCGGCTGTCAAATCGTCCCATCTGATGCATCACTTGAAGAGCGTCCACGAAACCCTTGCGCTACAACATATTTCTCGGAACTGTCCGAGCGGCTGGCGGGCGGTTTCACATTGGCCACTTTCTTGAAATTGCGCTTGAGAAGCTGCTGCAATTCGCCCTCGGCGCCCCCGGCCAGAACCTTGGCGACGAAGGTGCCGCCCTCTTCCAGCACATCAAAGGCGAAATGCGCGGCGGCTTCGCAGAGCGCCATGATGCGCAGATGGTCTGTCTGCTTATGCCCGGAAGAAGCCGCCGCCATATCCGACATGACCACATCCGCTGGTCCACCAAGCCAGTCCTTGACCTGATCGTCAGCGCCATCATCGAGAAAATCGAGCACATGCACTTCGGCACCTGCCAGCGGCTCGACCTCTTGCAGGTCGATTCCCAGCACGCGACCCACGCGCTTGCCGGGTTTCTCGCCCAGGGCATTGACGCGCTTGACGGCGACCTGCAGCCAGCCGCCCGGCGCGCAGCCCAGATCAACGACGCGCGCGCCCGGCACCAGAAAGCGGTATTTGTCATCCAGTTCAATGATCTTGTAGGCCGCGCGGCCGCGATAGCCATCGCGCCGTGCGGCCGCCACATACGGGTCATTCAGCTGCCGTTCCAGCCAGCGGGTCGAAGACAGCTTGCGCCCGCGCGCGGTCTTTACCTTGACCTTCAACTCGCGCTGGCCGCGCCCAGAGGTGTTCTTGGTTGCCATAGGCGTATGGTGCTTTCTTCAATGGCTCAGATCAAGCACACCATCGCGGCTCATCTGGGCAAATAACAGCCCTTCGCGCAGACCCCGATCTGCGACCGACATGCGATCCGTGGGCCAGACCCGCATCAGTGCAGTCAGAATCGCCGCTCCCGACATGATCTGCGTATGGCGATCGCGCCCGATGCGCGGGTCCTGCCTGCGCCCGATTGGTCCAAGCGCCAGATATTCGCGGATCACCTTATCAACCTGTGTCGAGTTCATCACCAGCCCATCGACCTTGTTGCGGTCATAGCGTTTCAGCCGTAGGTAAGAGGCCGCGACAGTCGTGATCGTGCCCGATGTGCCGATGATCTGGAATTTCTCATGCGCAGTGCCATCGCGATAGGGCGCGAAGGCTTCGAGTTGCTCTTCGAAATACCAGCTCATCAGCGCGAAACGGGCCGCGTCGTCATCGACTTCGCGGAAGTAATCCTTCAGCGTTGCGACCCCCAGCGGCACGGAAATCCAGTCTACGACATGCGCGTGCCCATCCGCCGGTGCGCGCATGAACGGGCCGCGATGCATGGACATGATGGCGTTGCCGCGCCGATCAGGCGCGACGCGCGACAGGTCGATCCAGACCAGTTCGGTGGATCCGCCGCCAATGTCGATGACCAGCAACTGCTCGGTATCCGGTGCCACCAACGAGGCGCAGGAGACAACCGCCAGCCGGGCTTCTTCTTCGGCAGTGATGATATCAAGCTTGAGCCCGGTTTCGCGCTGCATGCGGCGCATGAATTCGCCCGAATTGCGCGCGCGTCTGCAAGCTTCGGTCGCGACCAGCCGCATGTTGCGCACACCATGTTGTTCCAGCTTGGTACGACAGATTCGAAGCGCCTGAAGCGTGCGCTGCATCGGGCGGTAAGACAGGACACCAGAGCTTTTCAGCCCGGTACCAAGCTCGACGGCTTTCGAGAAGCTGTCCACAACCTCGAAATGCCCGCCCTGAGGGCGCGCGATGAGCATACGACAACTGTTCGTACCCAGATCAAGCGCCGCATAAAGCGACGGCTTGGTCGATCTGGGGCGGCGCGGCGCCTTTTCCGGATGCGTCGCCACAGCATCGGACTGTGGGACAGAGCGAGTCAGAAAAACGTCCGCGCCATCGGGACGCTCGGGCGTCATGGGTCGCCCTCCAATTCAAGTTATCGCCAAAATAATGCGCAGCGCGGCTTTGCGCAAGTATTTGCTTATGCTCCTTTGCGTGGACTTCGCGGCTTGTCATGATCTGGATGAATTTTTTTCGGGTCTGGCTGACTCGTCTTGGGGCAGGGTTTGCGGATAGAGATAGGGTCGCAGGCAGGCCCTGCAGTGTCGCCCATAATGTCGCGCCATAGGCATATCTTGCCTAATGCAGCGGGGCCGCAACAAGATAGGACGGATCATGGCGCAGCTTGTCATTGTTTATTGGCGCGATATTCCAGCGCAGGTGATCGTCGGCAAAGGGCGACGCGCGCAGAAAATCCAGCTCTCGGAACGCTTCGAGCAGGCGATTGATCGTTGCGCGATGAAAGTGGGGGCGAAGGATGCCGATGCTTATCTGGCCGAGTGGCGCAAGGCCGCCCCGGTCGAGGTCGCTGGCAGTGATGAAGAGGTCGCGAAAACGACCGCAGCGGCATTGGAAGCCGAATATGACACCAACAGATTGAAAGCCCTGATCGCCAAGGATGGTTGGGCGTAAGGGGGCTGATCTTGTCACGCTCGCACCTGCTGGAGGGTCTTATGTCGCTTCTGAATTTCCGCCGCCCGGCCCCGGTCGCCCCTGTGCAGAACGGGGCTGTTGAAGCGCTGATGCAGGGCTTTTCGCTGGAAGTCATGCCGCGCACAGCGGACAAGATCGCCGATTTCCGTGCGATCCTGCCAGCAGGTACGCGGGTCTATATTGCCCATATCGACGGCACGCCGATTGACGATATGGTGGCCACCGCCGCCCGCCTGCGGGACGAGGGCATGGAGCCGATGCCGCATTTCCCTGCGCGCATCATCGCTGATCGGGCAGAACTGGCCGATTGGGTCGCGCGCTATCAGGGCGAGGCGGATGTGCACGAAGCGCTGATGCTGGGGGGCGGGGTCGCAACGCCGAAAGGTGCCTATGATAATTCCATGCAGCTTCTGGATACGGGCCTGTTCGACGGGTTCCGGCGTCTGCATGTGGCGGGCCATCCTGAAGGCAATCGCGATATCGCCCCGGATGGCGGGGCCGATGTGATCTTGCAGGCCCTGCGCTGGAAAGAGGAATTCGCCCGCGCGCAGGGGATCGAGATGGCAATCGTCACGCAATTCGCGTTTGAAGCCGCGCCGATCATCGACTGGACGAAAGGCTTGCGGCGCGAAGGCATTGACATGCCGGTGCATCTGGGCATCGCTGGCCCCGCGAAATTGCAGACGCTGATCAAGTTTGCGATCGCTTGTGGGGTAGGGCCGTCGTTGCGCGTGCTGCAAAAGCGCGCCAAGGATGTCTCGAAACTGTTGCTGCCATTTGAACCGACCGAGCTTGTCGCAGAGCTTGCCGCGCATAAGGCGGCAGTGCCCGAATTCGCTGTCGAGGCGTTGCACTTCTTCCCGCTGGGTGGGATCAAGACCAATACGACCTGGACAATCGCGCATGGCGGGGCTGCGGCCCGGCCTGCTTCCCCTGCATAGGTATCTGGAGAGACTATGACCCGCACTGTAATTGAATCGGCCACGAAAACGGTTGTCATCGGATTTGACGAACCTTTCTGCGTGATCGGTGAGCGTATCAATCCGACCGGGCGCAAGAAACTGGCGGCTGAGCTGGAGATGGGGGATTTCTCGACTGTCGAGAAAGACGCGCTCGAGCAAGTGGCCTGTGGGGCGATGGTGCTGGATATCAATTCGGGGGCTGTGTTTTCCAACAAGATGGCCGAAGATCCGCGTTATGCGGACAATAACTTTGTCGAGCCGCCGCTGATGCGCGAGATGTGCGCGCGGGTGCAGGCGCTGGTGGATGTGCCGCTGTGCATCGACTCGTCGGTGCCAGAGGCATTGAAAGCAGGGCTGGAAGCCTGCACTGGGCGACCGCTGCTGAATTCGGTGACCGGTGAAGAAGAACGGCTGGAAGCGATCCTGCCGCTGGTCAAACAGTATAATGTGCCCGTCGTCGCGATTTCCAACGATGATACAGGCATTTCCGAAGACCCGGATGTGCGCTTTGCCGTTGCCAGGAAGATTGTCGAGCGGGCCGCAGATTATGGAATTCCGGCGCAAGATATTGTTGTTGACCCGCTTGTCATGCCGATTGGTGCGATGGCGACGGCAGGGCAGCAGGTGTTTGCGCTGGTGCGACGCTTGCGCGATGAGTTGGGCGTGAACACGACCTGTGGCGCGTCGAATATCAGCTTCGGTCTGCCCAACCGGCATGGGGTCAATGCGGCCTTTCTGCCGATGGCGATTGGCGCGGGCATGACCAGTGCGATCATGAACCCGGTGCGCTCGGTCGAGATGGAAGCCATTCGCGCCGCGAATCTGCTGATGAACCATGACCCGAATGGTGGGGCCTGGATCGGGCTGGCCAAGGTTCTGGACGCGATGAAGGACGGGGCGAGCTTCGCTGAAGCCTCACGCGCGGCGATGGAGTCGGGTGCGCGGACGGGCGGGCGGCGTGGCGGGCGGCGTGCCCGCTGAGAGCGGCGTGTGACTGGCGAAAAAAAAGCGGCGCATTGCGCCGCTTTTTCAATAGGCTAACGCTATGAGATCACCCTGCGCTGGCAGCGGCTTTTTTCGCGTCAGTATAGATGATCAGGGGCTTGGCCGTTGAACTTGCCGCTTCTTCATTGACCACGACCTCGCTCACATTTTCCATCCCGGGCAGTTCAAACATCGTATCGAGCAGGATGTCTTCCAGGATCGAGCGCAGCCCGCGTGCGCCGGTTTTGCGCGCGATGGCGCGCTTGGCGATGCATCGCAACGCTTCATCGGTGAAGGTCAGGTCAACACCTTCAATATCGAACAGCTTCTGATATTGTTTCACCAGCGCGTTCTTGGGCGCTGTCAGGATGGTCACCAAGGCATCTTCGTCCAGATCCATCAGCGTGGCCACCACGGGCAGACGTCCGACAAATTCCGGAATAAGCCCGAATTTCAGCAGATCTTCAGGCTCAAGCTGCTTGAGCGACTCACCAATCGTGATCTGACTTTCATCCTTCACATCAGCGCCGAAGCCGATCGCGGTACCCTTGCCGCGCTGGTTGATGATCCGGTCTAGCCCGGCAAACGCGCCGCCGCAGATGAACAGGATGTTGGTGGTATCCACTTGCAGGAATTCCTGCTGCGGATGCTTGCGGCCCCCTTGCGGTGGGACCGAAGCGACAGTGCCTTCCATCAGCTTCAGAAGCGCTTGCTGCACCCCTTCGCCAGACACGTCACGCGTGATCGATGGATTGTCCGATTTGCGCGTGATCTTGTCCACCTCGTCGATATAAACAATGCCACGCTGTGCACGTTCGACATTGTATTCGGACGCTTGCAAAAGTTTGAGGATGATGTTCTCGACATCCTCACCCACATAGCCAGCTTCGGTCAGCGTGGTTGCATCAGCCATGGTGAAGGGGACATCCAGAATGCGCGCCAGTGTCTGTGCCAACAATGTCTTGCCGCAGCCTGTGGGCCCGATCAGCAGGATATTCGATTTTGACAGTTCGACATCGCCGGATTTTCCCGAATGGTCGAGGCGCTTGTAGTGATTGTGCACGGCTACGGACAAGACGCGCTTGGCCTGTTCCTGCCCGATGACGTAATCATCAAGCACTTTGCAAATCTCGCGCGGGGTGGGGACACCGTCGGACGATTTCAGCCCGCCGGATTTGGTTTCCTCGCGGATGATGTCCATGCACAACTCGACACATTCGTCGCAGATGAAAACTGTCGGACCGGCGATCAGCTTGCGGACCTCATGTTGGCTCTTGCCACAGAAGGAACAATAAAGCGTGTTCTTGCTGTCGGAATCGGATGTGGCCATGTCAAACCTCTGTGGTCTCTACTGCGATAGGCATCTGCGTGCGGGGGCGGTTTCGGCCTTCTTACCTTCAAGGGTAGGCCAGAGCTTGGAGCGGGACAATGCCAAACTGCATTTTCCCACTGATTTCCTGGTCACGCCCGCGTTGGATCGGGTCATGCGCTGTCCGTTTCAGCGCGCGCGGTCACGATCTGGTCGATCAGACCCCAATCCTTGGCCATCTCGGCGGTCATGAAATTATCGCGCTCAAGCGCATCCTCGACCTTTTTCAGCGTCTGGCCCGTATGCTTGACATAGATCTTGTTCAGCCGTTCTTTCAGCTCCAGAATTTCGCGGGCGTGGATCGAGATATCCGTGGCCTGTCCCTGAAACCCGCCAGAAGGCTGGTGCACCATGATCCGCGAATTGGGCAGTGAAAAGCGCATGTCTTTCTCGCCCGCGGCCAGAAGCAGCGAGCCCATCGAGGCCGCTTGCCCGACCACCAGTGTCGACACTTTCGGTTTGATGTATTGCATCGTGTCATAGATCGACAGGCCCGAGGTCACCACACCACCAGGCGAGTTGATGTACATCGAGATCTCCTTGGATGGATTCTCGGCTTCGAGATGCAACAGCTGCGCCACGATCAGGCTGGCCATGCCGTCATGCACCGGGCCAGTCACGAAGATGATCCGCTCCTTGAGCAGGCGCGAGAAAATGTCATAGGCCCGTTCGCCCCGGCTGGTCTGTTCGACCACCATGGGGACCAGGTTCATGTAGGTTTCGACTGGATCTTGCATCATGCTGCCTTTGTGCCTCTGACCGCAGGGGTCATCTGTTGATATCAACTCTGTGTTGCGGAAATCTTAGTGCTGCGACTTCCGGGCCGCAAGGGGAGGCAGGGAAATTGTGGCGGCGCCTGCGCGTCACCCCAAGGTCTTGGCCAGCCGCGGCAGGCGCGTGCGTTTCAAAAGCGGGCGCAGGGGGTGCGCGCGCCCCGACAGGGTTTCCGTGCGCGCTTGCACGTCGCGGATGACCTGTTCGACCTGGGCGGGGCTGTCGAGCCAGAGCGCCATCAGCATATCGTCGGGGCTTTGCGCCTGCAGCCGCTCGGGGGCGAGGGCGCGCCGGGGGAAGTCGCGCAGGTTCAGCGTGACGATCACATCCGCCGCGCCCGCGACGGCTGTGGCCAGCACATGCGCATCAGCAGGGTCGGGCAGCCAGAGGCGCGCCTCCAGTGCCGCATCGGGTGGGATTTCGGCCTTGGGCCATGTCGCGCGCAGGGTCGCGATCTCGCCAGAGGCGATGGTTGTGGCCTCGGGGCCCAGTTTGAGCGTGGCGTGCTGCCATTCCCCAAGGATGCGCGCCGACCAGAGCGGCGTATAGAGCCCTTGTTCGGCGACCCCGATCAGGATCTCGCGCAGCACACTGGGATAGAGAACGCAGGCGTCGAGAACGGCCTTCATGTATCCAGCCGGAAGAACACGGCTTTCAGATAGCCGCTTTCGGCCAGTTGCGGCAGTTGGGGATGATCGGGGCCAGCGAAGCCTGTATGGATCAGCTGTCCGCGCCGCCCGGCCCGCCCGATCCCGCGCGCGCTGGCATTGCGGAAGCTGGTCAGATCTGCGGCATGCGAGCAGGAACACAGGCCCAGATAGCCGCTTGGTGCGACTAGCGCAGCGGCCAGTTTCGCCACCCGTTCATAGGCGCGCAGCCCTGCCGTGAGCGCCTCTTTATTGGGCGCGAATGCGGGCGGATCGCAGACCACCAGATCGAAGCGCGTGCCCTCTTTGGCGAGCGCTTCCATGACCGCGAAAGCATCGCCTTGTTGGGTCGAGAAGCGCGCCTGCACGTCGGACGCCTGCGCCCCCTGTTCGGCCAGGGCCAGCGCCGGGGCAGAGCTGTCCACAGCATGCGCGCTTGCAGCCCCTGCGGCAAGGGCTGCCAGCGAAAAGCCGCCGACATGGCTGAAGACATCGAGCACGCGCGCGCTTTTGGCAAGAGTGGCCGCGAATGCATGGTTCGGGCGTTGGTCGAAAAACAGACCCGTTTTCTGCCCGCCCAGCAGGTCGGCGAGATAGGTCGCACCATTCATCGGGACAGGGACCGGGCCGTTCAAGGTGCCCGAATGCAACAGGGTTTGCTCGGGCAGACCTTCGAGCACACGGGCGCGGCCTGCGCCGTTCTTGACGATGGTGCTGACGCCCGTGATCGCGCGCAGGGCGTCGGCGAGCATGTCGAAATGTGTTTCCGCCCAGGCGGCATTGGGCTGGATGACAGCGGCTTCGCCGAAACGGTCGATGACGACACCGGGCAGGCCATCGGCTTCAGCATGGACCAGCCGGTAGAAGGGCGCATCAAACAGCCGGGCACGATGGGCGGCAGCATGGCGCAGGCGGTCGGTCAGCCAGGCAATGTCGATCACGGCATCGGGATTGCGGTCGAGCATGCGCGCGATGATCTTCGAGTTCGGGTTCACAGTCACCACGCCAAGCGGACGGCGTTCCGAATCTTCCAGCCGTGCGATGGTACCGGGGACGAGCGCGCGGGTGCGCCGGTCGGTCACCAGTTCATTGGCAAAGACCCAGGGGAAGCCATGCCGGATCGCGCGGGCTTCGGCCTTGGGCATCAGGCGGATCGTGGGCAGGTCGGGCATGTGGGCGGTCCTTTGGGCGTTCAGCTCTGCGTGTGTGGCAGGTGAGAAGGGAAGATACAGTTCAGCGTTTTGGAGTTAAGTTGCACGGCGGATAGGGCGGCGCAAGCAGCCCGGCGCGGACGGTCGCTTGTCCCTTGGCATTTTTGCAAGGCGGCGTCTTCCATGGGGCTTTGCTGCCCCAACAGTGTCGGGATCCTTCTGCGATCCGCCCCTCAGCGAGGTTGGCCTTCTTCGCGCGCCTCGCCAGGTCAACGCGCACCAATCAGGCGGGCCAGAGATCCCGCAGCCATGACCAGACATTGCCTGATTACATGGCTTGCGTCTTGGGCGAGAAAAAAACGCGACGGTTTCGAAGCTGATCTTGATCGAAATCAAGGTGGTTGGGGTCATTTCCGAACACCGTTTCCAGTAAGACGCGCTTCAAGGCGCGCATGTCAGCGAGGAGAACAGATGACGCGTTACAACA
>SKSL01000084.1 GCA_007123015.1 Natronohydrobacter sp.
CCGCCGAACTTGACCTCTTCGCCATAGCCGCCGCGTTCCGCGATCAGGTCGCGCTCGACTTCTATAATCAGATCAGTGTCGCCAAGGCGGAGCTTGTCGCCCACAGTCGGGCCGTACATATCGGCATAAGCGGCGCGAGAGATTTTGTAAGCCATTCTAGAGCGCCCCCATCACTTTCGCATTGAACCCATAGACCACACGCCCGCCCGCATAGGGCACCAGCGCCACTTCGCGCGACTGGCCCGGTTCAAACCGCACAGCGGTTCCCGCCGCGATATCCAGCCGCTTGCCATGCGCGGCCTCGCGGTCAAATTCCAGCCCTGCATTTGCTTCGGCGAAATGGTAATGGCTGCCCACCTGAACAGGCCGGTCGCCGGTATTGGCGACCATCAGTCGCGTGACCTCAAGGCCCGCATTGATTTCGATCTCAGTATCAGGGGTGATGATTTCACCCGGAACCATAGGGGGGATCATGGCGCTTCCCTTTCAGCGGATGGGGTGATGGACAGTGACAAGCTTGGTGCCATCGGGGAAGGTCGCCTCGACCTGCACCGAATGGATCATCTCTGGCACACCGGACATGCATTGATCGGCCGTGATCACATGCGCGCCAGCCTGCATCAGATCGGCGACCGAGCGGCCATCGCGCGCGCCCTCGACCACGAAATCCGTGATCAGCGCAATCGCTTCGGGGTGGTTCAGCTTCACGCCACGCGCCAGCCTATTGCGCGCGACCATCGCGGCCAGAGAGACCAGCAGCTTGTCCTTTTCACGGGGGGTCAGGTTCATGCGAACTCCTTAAGTTTGCCAGACACGCGGCAAGGGTGTGCGGCGCAGACAGGTCAGAATTTCAGCAAGCTGGCGGCGCAGGGGCCAGCCATCGCGCGCCATGAGCCGGATCACCAGCCGCCCCGGCAGGGAGGAGGCCGCAGCCCGCACAGCGTCATGCGTGAGGGTCGCGCGCAGTGCGGGCAGGGCACCTGCGGCATCAGGGTCGATGAGAACGACCGTGGCGAAGGCGCGGGCATCGGCCAGACCGGCGGCGCTAAACTTGATCCGTGCCTGATCCAGACGCAGGACTTCCAGATGCAGCGGTGTCTTGTGGCGCTGGATCAACCGCAAGTCGTGGAAATCGAGTGACCTGACAGTCTCGCCCATCGCGGCGCGGCCCAGAACGACAGTCTCTGCCATCAGGCAAGTCGCGCCTTTGGCCAGCGTGATCTCGGTCCGCCGCGTGGCGCAGGCCCGGTCAAACAGGATCGTTTCCTGTGGCAACCAATCGAGATGCGCGCCTTCGTCCACATCCATCTTGACCGAAATCCGCGCGACATCTTCGGTTGCCCGATAAACGCGTTCAGCAGTCTGCGTCGTTGCGGTCGCCTTCACCCCGGCCCCAAGCTGCAGCCGGTAGTCAAGCGCATCGCCGCCAGTCAAGCCGCCTGACGTGTTCAGGAAAACTGTCTCGCTGCCATCCAGAATGATTGCTTTCGCAGAGCCGCGCTGCGCCAGATCGGTCAGGCGCACACGCCCATCGCGCAGAGCGAAACTGGCTTGCGCGCGGCCTGTGCTGCGTTCCAGTTGCGTCGTGATTGATGACATGGCGTTCATGCGGTCCTCTCCTGTTGCGTTGATGTGCGCGGGTCTGTGGCAGAGGCAATCCACATGCTGGGCGCTGAATCGATACAAGTCGTGCCGATTTGCAATAAGCCTAAATTGAGCGCAAAGTGACTAAATTTTAGGCCGTTCTGAATCGGCACCGCTTGCCGCAGACAGAGCTAACCCCCTTGCTGCGCTCTGGCAGGAATGGCAGGGTCAGGGCTGTTCAGCACAGGGGCCATCGCGCATGAAAATCGCCAGTTTCAATATCAACGGGATCAAGGCGCGCGGTCCGGCGCTGGAGCGCTGGCTGGATGCAGCCCAACCTGATCTGGCCGTGCTGCAAGAGATCAAATCTACCGACGAGACCTTTCCCCGCGCATTGATCGAGGACAAGGGCTATCATCTGGAAACCCATGGCCAGAAGGGGTTCAACGGGGTTGCCATCGCCTCGAAACTGCCGCTGGAAGATGTGACGCGCGGCCTGCCTGGGGATGAGGCCGATCTGCAAGCGCGCTGGATCGAGGCGACTGTCAGCACGCCGAAAGGCGCGCTGCGGGTCGTGGGGCTGTATCTTCCGAACGGCAACCCGGTCGAACTGGACAGCGACGGGCAGCCGGTCGCGGGGGGCAAATATGCCTATAAGCTGTCCTGGATGGCGCGCATGGAAGCGCGGTTGCGCGAATTGCTGGCGCTGGAAATGCCGCTTGCCGTGATGGGCGATTACAACATCATCCCGCAGGCCGAAGATGCCGCGCGCCCTGACGCCTGGCGCAAGGACGCGCTGTTTCGTCTGCCCTCGCGCAAGGCGTTTCGGCAGATGGTCAATCTGGGCTTTACCGAGGCTTTTCGCGCCCGCGTCCAGGGGCCGGGGCAGTATTCCTTCTGGGATTATCAGGCCGGTGCGTTCGAGCGCAATGACGGCATCAGGATTGATCATATCCTGCTGAATTGCCACGCTGCTGATCTGTTGCAGGACTGTCAGATCGATACAGAGGTGCGCGCGGGTGAAAAGCCCTCGGATCATGTGCCGATCTGGGCCAGTCTTGCGCTTTGAGCCGCGTCAGAAATTCCGCGTGGCCCCGATCGAAATCTTGAAATCGTCATAATTCTGCGTTGGCAGATTGCTGCTTTGCGTCTCATAGCCAAGGATCAGCACTGGGGCGAAGTTCCGGAATTTCACCTCGCGATGCATCAACCGTGTCGAGACGCCGAGCCGCGTGCTGCGCTCTGCTCCATATTGGGGCAACAGCGGATTGGGGTCGGCCGCATGCGTGCGCTGCACACGCGTTTCCAGCCCGGCCTGAATGCCGCCATTGAACGCATATTGCCCCCCAAGGGTAAGGGCGGCTGTACTGCGCCGATTATAGCCTGTCGCAGCATCGTGGTGCGACAGGCTCAGACCTGCTTCCAGCAACACGCGCGGGGACATGACCCGCGAGGCTTCCAGCCGCGCTGTGTAATGCGGCCCGTCCAGCGCCGGGGCGCGCGCGTAGCTCAGCTTGTCAGCGCTCACACGAAAGGCCAGCAAGGTCCGGTCAGACAGGCGACGCTGCACCCCGGCATAGAGCCCGACACCGCGCATGATCTCGCCTTCCTTGTCGAACGCGCCCTGCAGCGTCACCCCGGCACTGATCTGTTGCGCATGATCGCCGATGGCCAGCAGACCCAGTTCCGCGCGCAGATGCAGGCGATTGAGCGCCTCATGCTCGAAAAACTGGCCTGTTGCCATCAGATGCATCCGCGCATGCAGATCCGGTGCGATCCGGGGCAGGAATGTACCCCCGAGTCCGAGTTCGACCCCATTCACGCTTTCGATTTCGGGCAGGGGCAGCAACAGCGCCCCCCCGAGGCTGACATAATCCTCGCCCGAGCGGTGAAAGGCGTTGGAATGGCGGACGGCGGCGATCCGGGCATGGCCCTGCCAGGCTTTGCGGCCCTCCATGGCGCGCAGGTATTCGTTGACGGTCGCGATTTCCCGCAGGCTCAATTCCCCGGCAAGGGCGTATTCGAAATGATGCCGCGCGCGCCCATCCTCTTCGGTCAGAAACAGTGCGCGGGCAAGCTCCAGCCGGAAGCGGGGATTGTCGGGCGAGAGCGTAACAAGCCGCTCCAGATGGGGCATGGCAGCGCGCGGGGCGCGTTCGTTCAGATGCGTTTGCGCCATCTGCCAATGCAGGCTGATTTCCGCATCTCGGGCCGATCGTGTCACCGTGGCAGTCTCAGAGACAGCACTGGTGCCAGCGGACAGCGCGCGCTGTCGATCAGGCGCTGAGGGCGCATCCTGCGCCATGAGTGGCGCAGCCATGACCGTCAGCGCACCAGCAAG
>SKSL01000090.1 GCA_007123015.1 Natronohydrobacter sp.
GACGTAAGATTCCCATTGTTGGTCTGATGTGCGATGTTGGGCGCATGAGACGCTCCGACATGTGCCTTTACCTTGGCCCCGCCGACCGCGCTGAACTTGAAACTCTGTTGAACAACCGCAACACGTCGCGCAAGCTGGTCTGGCGGGCCGGGATCGTGTTGGCGACGGCTGACGGTCACGGCACCTTCGAGATCATGCGTCGCTCAGGTATGTCGAAACCCACGGTCTGGCGCTGGCAGGAGCGGTATCTCGACGAGGGCGTTCCCGGGCTGAAGCGCGACAAGACAAGTATCCGTCTTGATCAAGTGTGTCTTTCGACCCAGACGCGGTCTGCCTTGACGAGTGCGTTCGCCATTTCAAGAAGTTTGCGCATGAGGACGACGATGGCGAGTTTGGCGGGTTTTCCTGCCTCTCGAAGTGCATGGTACTTTTCTTTCAGATCGGGATTGAACCGCATCGCGACGAGCGCGGGCATGTAAAGTGCGTCTCGCAGGGGCTTGCGGCCACCGCTGATGAAAGACTTTCCCTTCCATTGACCGGATTCGCGGCTGTGAGGGACCAGACCGGCGAGGCTTCCGGCCTGCTTGCGGTCAAGCGTGCCAACCTCCGGCAGGAACGTGAGGAACAGGGCTACGGCAATGGGACCGAGGCCGGGGATTGATCGCAGGATCTCGCCCTTGCGGGCTAGGCCATCGTCCTTTGCGACATGACTTGCAATCTCGGCATCCAGTTCGGCGAGCTGGCGCTCCACGAGGGTCAGGCGTGCCTTGATCTGCCGCTTCAGGACCGGGTTGATCTGCACATGGCTGCGGTTGCGCAGGCGGGTGCGCTCCTTGACCAGCGCGGTGCGTGCCACTTGCAACTCTCTGAGAACGAGTAGATTTTCCGAGACCGGGGCGTCTGCTTCCAACGCAAGAGCAGCCCCCATGCGGGCCAGGATGCGCGCATCGACAGCATCCGTCTTGGCCCGTGTTCCGCAGGCTTCGGCGAACCGGCGCGCTTGCAGTGGGTTGACCTTGACCAGCGGGAACCTGCCCGAGAGCGCGGTTTCAAAGGCCCGATGGTAAGGGCCGGTCGGTTCGAATACGATGCGGGCGACGCGCGTCTGGCCAAGCCACTTGATCAGGGCCCGAAAGCCCCGGGTCGAGTTTTCAAACTGCCGCACGGCCTGATCTTCCAGCCGGAACGCATCGAGATGGGTTTTCGAAATATCGATGCCGATGGTATGCTCTGTCATCTTCGCCATGTCCTCTTCTTGTCATGCGTGACGCAAACACGCGTATCCGTTCAGGCCCAGGGTGAAGACGGCGGTCGATACAACTCGAGAACGGTCCCGATAGACCCGGAAGACCACGATCCGACCGCCGCCACTGCCCGCCATAAATGGCGTGGCGGGCAGTGGCTCCTTTATCGCAAAGGAGCCGTCGGAAGTCATAAGACAAGGAAGGTGCCGCCCGCAGCACAAGAGTAGCGCGCATGGCCGAGCCCTCAGCGATGTGTTGCATCGCTAAAGGATATCGAGCGATACCTTGGTGCGATCCATGACGACCGATGATGTGAACCTGCTAACGTTCGACTCGTCGAAGAAATACTCCTGTGTAAAGGCTTCGTATTCCTGGATATCGGCGACCACTACAACAAGTATGAAATCGGCCTCGCCGGTTGTGTAGTAACACTGCTGCACCGCAGGGGCACTGCGCATTCGGCGTTTGAAAGCATCGAGATGCATTCGGCTTTCGCGTTCGAGCATGACCCCTACGATCACGGTCATGCTGCGGCCTAACTTGGATGGCGAAAGGACTGCGACTTCCTTTTCGATCACGCCAGAGTCGCGCAACTTCTTGAGACGCTTCTGCACGGCTGCCGTCGATAGACCCACCTCCATCCCAAGGGCCTCTGCCGTGAGGCGAGTGTTAGACTGCACCAGTCTCAAAATTTCAAGATCCCGATCGTCCAATTCCGCCATTCGCCCTCAGTCCTGCCTGATCGCAATTAATTTAGTAATAAAATGCAGATATTCGATAGAAAGTCGAGTATTGTTCGGTCAATGATCACTGGGGTGTAAGCCGAACCATCGGGTAACAGCAGCCTTCGGGCGCCTGTCGTGGATACCCGCCTGGTCGGCGGCCACAGAGCCGTCAACCGGGGCCGGCCGCGCTGCTTGACAGGAACTAGTCAGTTTAAGATCTGAACACAGGCGAGCAAAAGGAACAAGACGATGAAATTCCGACTTTTGACTTCACTCCTCACGATCGGCGTATTGACTGCGAGCAGCGTGACGGCTGTGGCCGGTCCCATCACTGACCGGATCGCGGCAGGACAGCCGATCCGCATCGGATTTTCGAATATTCCAATATGGGGCTATCCTGATGAGAATGGCGAGGCGAAGGGTTTCGTCAACGAGATCGCGATCGGCATCCTCGAGCAGATGGGCTACAGCGACATTCAGACGACGGTCGTCGACTGGGGCGGATTGATTCCCGGGCTTCAGGCCAACCGGTATGACATGATCACTGGTGGCCTCTACATTCTGAACAGCCGTTGCCAGAACCTGGTCTTTAGCGAGCCGGTCGCGACGGCGGGCGACGCCTTCATCGTGCCAACTGGCAATCCGCGCGGCATCGCGACCTACCAGGATATCCTGTCCTCCGGCTCTATGATGGTCACCCTCGCGGGCAACAACACGGTTGAGGCTGCCCGGCGCGAAGGAATCGGAGACAACCAGATGATGCTTGTTCCTGGACCCAGCGAAGTCCTGGCCGCCGTCCGGGCTGGACGCGCTGACGCGGGTGCGATGACTTATTTCGAAGCGGCTTTTCTGGCGGAGAATGACGACGCAGTAGAGGTCACTGATCCCGCTGCACTGCCTGAGTGGACGCAGAACTGGGTCGGAATCGGTTTCCGCTCCAGCGATCAGGACTTCATCGATGAATTCAACGTGGCGCTCGCCACTTACATCGGCAGTGAAGCGATGATGGATCGCGTTTCAGAATACGGCTACTCGATCAGCAACCTGCCGGGGGACGTGACCACCGAATGGGTTTGCGCCAACCGGTAAGACTGAACGATTGCGAACGGGCCAACCCGGTAGACGCGGCCTTCACGTTATGAAAGTTAACCGGCTTGCTTGATTTTCTTGTCCTGTATTGGCCGCGACTTCTGTCAGGAACTGGCATCACCATTGCCCAGTTCCTGGCAGCAGCCGTTCTGGGTGTCGCCATTTCGCTGGTATTTGGCCTAGCCAAGCTTTCCAGCACTCTCATAGTAAGAGGCATTGCAACCACTTACATCGAAGTATTCCGCGGTACGTCGCTAGTCGTACAGCTCTACTGGATATTCTTTGTCCTGCCGCTCTTCGGGTTGACCATCGACAATTTCACCGCCGGCTATATTGCAGTCGGGATGAATATCGGCGCCTACGGTGCAGAGCTGGTGCGGGGCGGTATCCTTTCGGTTCCCAAGGGGCAGTGGGAGGCGGCGGTTGCAGTTAACATGAGTGGTTTCCAAAGAATGCGGCGCATCATCTTACCGCAGGCGCTCGTGAACATGCTGCCACCCTGGGGCAATCTCATGATCGAGCTTCTCAAGGGCACTGCGCTGGTTTCATTGATATCGGTCGGAGACCTTATGTTTCAAGCCCGTCAGATCAACGCCTCGACCTTTCTTTCGGCGCAGGTCTTTGGCGCCGCCCTGATCATCTATTACATTCTCGCCCGATTCATGCTGACCCCCTGTATGCGTTGGCTTGAACGCGTCATGGCACGTAAACTTGGTAGGGCATGAATCATGTTCGACTGGCGATGGGAATTCGTTTGGCAAATCTTGCCCCGGCTTATTGAAGCCACCGGTAACACGCTTATAGCGGCTGGTGCCGGATATTGCATCGCCTTGGTTCTGGGACTCGTACTTGCCCTGGCGCAGCGCACCCGGCATCGCTGGGTCAACATGGCCGTCAACGAGTTCGTTGAATTCGTGCGCTCGACGCCGCTAATCTTGCAGATCTTTTTCATCTTTTATGTTGGCCCCCAGTTTGGCATTTTGCTCAGCCCTTGGGCGTCCGGGATGATCGCCATAGGAGTGCACTATGCCTGCTACTTGTCAGAGGTATATCGCGGCGGCATTGACAGCGTTCCAAAGGGTCAGTGGGAAGCAGCCACCGCGCTGAACATGACGACGATGCAGAAATACCGCCGCGTGGTAATTCCGCAGGCAATTCCGGCCTCACTCGCGGGCTTGGGAAACTATCTAGTCGGGATATTCAAGGACACGCCGATGCTTTCAGTGATTGGCGTCGCCGAGCTGCTCCACACTGCGAACGCAATCGGATCAGAGAACTATCGTTTCTTGGAACCCTACACGATGGTCGGCATCATCTTCCTCGCGATTTCGCTTCCGGCGGCCGGTCTGGTAAGGATGGTCGAAGGCTATGTCCGCCGCAGAATGGGATTGTAAAGAATGCAGGACTTGTCAGCACTTCCCCACGAACTCACCGGCAATACTGTGCCGATGATCAGCTTCAAGTCCGTGCGCAAGGCCTATGGGGATCTTGTGGTCATCAATGACCTTGATCTTGACATTCAAGTGGGTGAAACAGTGTCGATCATTGGCCCTTCCGGATCGGGAAAGACGACCGTACTGCGCATGCTAATGACGCTCGAAGATGTCAACGGCGGTGTCATCTATGTTGATGGCAAGCCATTGACACACATGGTAAAAAACGGAAAGCTGGTGCCCGCAAACGAGCGCCATCTGCGGAAGCAGCGTGTAAATATCGGCATGTGTTTCCAGCATTTCAACTTGTTCCCGCACATGACAGCGATTGAAAATTGCATGGAGGGGCCCGTTCAGGTGCTGGGCCTGTCGAAGTCTGAGGCTCGCGAGCGGTCCGAGGAACTTCTGGAATTGGTTGGTATGATCGACAAGAAGGATCAGCACCCAGCCCGTCTGTCTGGAGGTCAGCAACAACGCGTTGCGATCGCCCGCGCGCTGGCGATGCGGCCCAAGGTAATGCTGTTTGATGAGGTGACTTCAGCGCTCGACCCGGAAGTTATCGGCGAAGTGACCAATGTCATTCGCAACCTGGTAGCCGAGCACAACTTGACCATGTTGCTGGTCACCCATCAGATGGGCTTCGCGCGCGACATCTCGGACAGGGTGTGCTTCTTCTTCGGCGGGAAGATCGAGGAGCAGGGATCACCCGACCAACTTTTCGGCAACCCACAGCGTGAGCGGACGCGGCAGTTCCTGAGCGCTGTGCGGGAGGCGATCTGATCAGAGGAAGTCCGCTTGGGCACGGTTCGAGAATGTGCGCATTTCTTGGCGCCCCGTCACGGTAAGCTGGCTGGTTTCAGCTGTTGGCGGGAGAACAATGCTGCAGGTTCAGGCGTGGTCGTCTTGCCGTGATCTTCTCCTCGCATGCAGCATCATGCAGTTCAATCGCCGGAAAATCCACTTATCCCGCCTGTTCAGATTACCGGAACCACCTCTTTCGGCACCCTGACAGATACAGTTGCTAGGTAGAATATCCTCATCGCGGTTTCAGCGATGATCTAGGGCCGTCAAACGCATTTCAGATCACGGGAAGTTCCGTGGCTGCCCGCGTGGTCAGCAATTCTGGGCGGCCAGCGCGGATGACAATGTTTTCCTCGTGCACCATCATCAGCCCCTGACCATAGTTCAGCGAGGGTTCGAGGGTCAGCACCATGTTCTCTTCGAGAACCGTGGTGTCGAAGATAGCAAGCGAAGGCTGTTCGGTGAGCTGCATCCCCAGCCCGTGCCCCAACCGTCCGATATCGCCGCCCGAACTGTCGAGTTCTGCAATCACCGCCACCATGGCGTGGAACAGATCGCGGCATGTGTTACCGGGACTAGCAGCGGCAAGACCGGCATCGGTCGCGCGCCAAAGGGTGTCGTATGCCCTGCGTGCCATGTCGCACGACTTTCCGATTGCCCAGTTGCGGTCGAAGTCACAGAAATACCCGTCCCATGTGCAGCCAGTATCGAGCATCAATACGTCGCCGGTATTCAGCGGTCGGATAGAGGGAGGCGAAATGACATCGGCATATCCGCCCTGCTCGGCTGCGCCAACCAAATAGGGAACGTCGTCGGCACCCTGGGCGAGCGCCTCGCGACGAAAGGCGCGAAAGACCTCTTCCTGCGGCATGCCGACGCGAACGAATTCGGGTGCACGGGCGAAGGTGGCCGACCCGATCGCACAGACATGGGCGATCTTCTCGATCTCTGCGGGCGATTTGACCATACGGAGCTGGCGTACGATTGCCGTGGCGTCCACGATCTCAATGCCGGGCAGAGCGGCCACCAGCCGTTCCCAGTCGCCAAGCGGCATCCTGAGATAGGTTTCATGCCCCTTGAGCATGCCGATTCGAGCCTTGCCGTTGGCCAGCGGCGCCAGCAGGTCAATCAGCAGGCTAATGCCGTCATCATTAGGGGCCGGTGCGCTCCACGAGCGGACATCGTCGATCCAGCTGCGTCGCATCAGCGCAGTGCCGATTTCGGGGATCACGGCGACGGGTTTGCCATCAGCCGGAACGAAAAGGAACCAAGGACGCGTCGGACTTTGCCAAAAAGACGTTTGAAAGCCCGTGAAATAGCGAACCTCGGGTTCAGTCGTCAGCAGTAGACCCGCAAGACTGTCGCGCGCCATCATGGCCTGTGCCCGGGCGGTGCGGTCGGCGAACTCGGAATCTGCAAAGCCTCGGCTGGGACACTCAGGCGGCATCGCGCCCCTCCATGATTGCGGCAAAGATATCAGGGTCGGTCACACCTTCGGAGCCGATGAGCAGCACACGCGACCCGTTATCGAGTCCGAGCCTCGCAGACAAGTCGGGATCGGCGCGCGCTGCGATCAGTGCGGAAAGGCCGGCAACAGCGCTTTCGCCGGCCTCGATCACTTGGTCGTCCCCGAGCGGTCGCGCCAGCAGCCGCATGGTCGGCGCCACAAGGTTTTCGGGAATGGTTAGGTAATCACCGGCTTCCTCTTCGAGAATTGTCCAGGCGAGCTCCGAAGGTTCGCCGCAAGACAGGCCGGCCATAATCGTTTCTCGACTGATGACAAAAGTCGTCGGCTTACCGGCCTTTGCACTTTCGAAAAGGCACGCCGCCAGTTCCGGCTCGACGATCACGACACGCGGTGCCGTGTTGCCCCAATGCTGCCGCAGGCTCGCCGCGACACCGGCCGCAAGCCCCCCGACGCCCCCTTGCAAAAAGACATGAGTAGGAGCTTCACGGAGCACGTCGCAGATTTCCTGCGTCATCACGCCGTATCCTGCCATGACTTCTCGCGGCGGCTGTGAATAGCCCGGCCATGAAGTGTCCGAGACGACGAACCAACCGTTTTCCTGGGCTTCGCCCTTCGCCAGCGCGACCGACGCATCATAGTCGCCTGCTATCCGGATCACCTCGGCACCCAAGTTACGCATCGCCTGCGCCCGACCTTCGCTGACGTCAGTGTGGATGTAGATACGACAGCGCGCACCAAAACGCTGGCAACCCCAGGCGAGCGAACGGCCGTGATTGCCGTCGGTCGCGGAAATCAGTGTGATCTCGCTGCATTCTGCGGCGAAGCGACCGTTGCGGATATCAGACAAAGAGACTTCGGCACCGGTCAGCCGTTCAATCTCCCGCTGAAGGACGCGCAGAGCGGCATAGGCTCCGCCAAGCGCCTTGAAACTACCAAGACCAAATCGCGGCCCTTCGTGCTTGTATCGGATCTCATCGATGCCGATCGCCTGAGCGAGCGCGGGCAAGGACACCAGAGGTGTCGGTTCGTATCCGGGCCAAGCAGTGATCTCGGCGCGGGCGGTTGCGAAATCCTCGGATGATACAACCGTATATGCCGCGACTCCTCCTTTCACGCGAGATGCCGTCACATATCCGAGCCTTGCAGGGGGAAGAAGATCGGGCATCAGGTTTCCTGTCTTGGTGGAAGTCAGTTGCTAAAGAGTTGCGCCCAGGAACGAGCACTGATGGGCAGAAGCGCGTCTTTGACGCCTTTATCAGCAAAGTGCAGCAACTGGCAGCGCATCCATGTCGGCGCGAAAGCCGGTCGCCCGGTTCCCGCGCGTAACACGCGAAAGACGCCAAACACTTCATGAGCCTCAATCCCATGTTCGCGCAAGCAATCAGCCACGGCGTCGCGGGTGCGTTCTTCCCTGAACCTCAATTCGGAATAACTAACAATTGCATTCCTGAACTCCGCCAACTTCTGCGCAAGAACCTCCATGCGTCACTCCGCTACGTTGCAGATGCAAGTTAGTTCCTCGGCCAGTTTTTCGGCGTCAAAGTTATAAGAGAAATCGATATTTTAGTTCGCGTTAGGCCAAATATCCGATCATTTTCCGCTCAAGAATTTCTTCCTGCGTCGAACTTCGTGGGATCCCGAAAGCATGCCCGCTGTCAGGGGGCCATCTGCGCTCTGGCCGTGAACTGAGCAAGTTCGCCCCGCCAGATCTGCTGGCCGAAGCAAAAGGGGCTGCCTGTTCGGTCACGGATCACCTGTTCAAGCTCTATACCCGCTTGAAAAGGCGCCAACCCCAGCAGCTCGGCTTCTGAAGGTTGTGTCGCGCGCATGCGGATCACCAGATCGGCGCTGCAGGCGATGATGCCGTAACCGCGCTCCAGAAGAAGCGTTGTCGATTGCCGCAAGTCGTGGTCCAGCAGATCGGGGCACAGATCGGCGACTACGTATTCGGTTTCTATAAGCATGGCGTGCCGACCGATGCGGAACAACCTAGTATATTGGTGCAGCATCCGATCGATGTCGACCGAGAGAGCCGCCGCCAGCCGAGAATCGGCTTGTTTGGTGCCCTTTCCGATCACGGTGATGTCCAGTTCGGCCCCTGCGGCTAGGGTGTCAGCGGCAAAGCTTACCTGCCGAGTGATGTCGTAGGTCACTCGCCTCGGCGACACGAAGCGCCCGCGGCGTCCCTGACTGTAGGCCAGTCCCTCGGCCTCGATCGCTTCGAGCGCACGGCGAGCGGTCATTCGACTAACGCGATGCGTCTCGGCCAAAGCACGCTCCGAGGGCAGAGCAGCATGCGCGTCCAATCTTCCCGACACTATTTCCTGCCGGAGTGTTTCGACAATCTGCCGGAAGCGGGACAACGAGGGCTCGATCCTAGCCGAGTTGCATTGCATCAGGTATGGCTCCAGTTTTTTTCTTTACTTAGCATGACTGCGAATATAACAACAAGAACATCTGGTATATACCAGATGCTGATTGCGCGACAACAAGGTGATACCCAGATGCACATCACTCCCATGTCAATCATCGAAACCCTTCCATTCACCATCGATGCCGGTTTGGGTACCCGGGCACGACTGGGCGCAATAATCCTGCAGACTGACCAGACGATTGAACACGAATTCGCCACGCTGCTGCGTTGCGATGGGGTCGCGCTCTATCACGCTCGGATGCCCAACGAGATGGAGGTTACCCCCGAGACCCTGCTGCAAATGGCGCGAGATCTGCCCGCAGCCGCAGCGCTGCTGCCCCGGCGCTTTGCATTCGACGCCATCGCATATTGCTGCACCTCGGGAGCGACAATGATAGGCGAGGATCGTGTCGACAGCATGATTCGCCAGTGCCACCCCGATGCGGTCATCACAGATCCATTGCGCGCGTTCATGGCAGCGCTGGAGGCGCTCGGGATCAAACGGATCGGCCTGTTGACGCCTTATGCACCAGAGGTAACGACTCAGATGCAGAACCGACTGTTGCAGGCTGGATTCCGGATCAGTGCGTTGGCGTCGTTTAATCAGTCCGACGATTTCAGCGTCGCACGCATCAGTTCAGACAGTATTCTCGAGGGGATTCTTGCACTTGGTCGACGCGACGATTGCGACGCGGTATGTGTATCGTGCACCAGCCTGCGTGTGCTGCCCGTTATCGCCCGTGCCGAAAGGCTCCTGGGAAAGCCTGTGCTTTCCAGCAACCAAGTTTCTGCATGGCACCTGCTTCGACTTGCCCAGGTGCGCGACCGGATCGATGTCGCGGGTCGCCTTTTCCAAGTGTAGCAATCCCGTTCGTCCTATCGCAGGAGATAAATCATGCAAAAGGCAATGCCTAGCCACGCTCGGGTCGTGATTATCGGCGGTGGTATACACGGCTGCTCGGTTGCCTACCATCTGTCCAGAGAAGGATGGACGGATGTCGTGTTACTTGAGCGCAAGCAGCTAACTTCGGGGACCACCTGGCACGCGGCCGGGCTGGTCGGGCAGTTGCAGGGTAGCCATGCAACGACGGCTTTCGCGAAGTACGGCATCGAGCTTCTGCAAGACATTGAGGCCGAGACAGGACAGAATCCGGGCTACCGGCGTTCGGGCTCAATATCGATCGCGATCAACGAGGAGCGTCTCGCAGAGCTCAGGCGCAAGGCCGATTTTGCCTCACTCTTCGGCATTGAGGCACATCACCTGTCAACAGCCGAGATCAAGGACCGCTGGCCGCTTGTCAATGCCGAGGGAGTATTAGGTGGGATCTTTATACCCAGTGACGGGTCGGCCAACCCGATCGACCTGACGATTGCTCTGGCCAAGGGTGCGCGATTGCACGGCGCGCAGATATTCGAGCACGTAAAGGTCGAAGGCGTTGATGTGGTTGGCGGCAAGGTTAGCGGCGTGCGTACAGCGCAAGGCACAATCACTGCCGATGTCGTCGTAAATTGCGGTGGCATGTGGGCGCGCGAACTTGGGCGTCAAAACGGAGTTGGCGTCCCTCTTCACGCCTGCGAACACTACTATCTCGTAACCGAACCGATTCCGAACCTGCCCTCTGATCTGCCCGTGCTGCGGTCGTATTGTGACGGAACCTACTGGAAGGAAGATGCGGGAAAGCTTTTGTTTGGCTTCGCCCATACCCGTGCCAAGGCATGGGGTTCCCTCGGCATTTCCGATGATTTTTGTTTCGACAGCCTGCCCTTCGTTGAAGAGGACGTGACCGAGGTTCTTGAGGCGGCGATTAATCGAGTTCCGATTCTTCAGGAAACCGGCATCAGGACATTCTTCAACGGGCCCGAAAGCTATTCTCACGATGGCCGATTCACGCTTGGCGAGGCGCCGGAGGTTAAGGGATATTTTGTATTGGCCGGAGTAAATTCGACCGGGATCCAGTCGGGCTCTGGTGCCGGCAGGGCCTTGGCGCAATGGATCATGAAGGGCCACCCCCCTATCGACCTGAGCGAAATGGATCCAAAACGTTGCGAGGAGTTTCAGACACAAGACCCCTACCTGCGCGAACGCTGCCCCGAAACGCTGGTGCTGACCTATGCGATGCACTGGCCGAACCGTCAACGCGAGAGCGCTCGCAACCTGCGACGTACCCCCTTCCATCACGCGCTCAGGTCACGAGGTGCCTGTTTCGCAGAAGCTCAGGGCTGGGAGCGCCCAGGCTGGTTCGCGACCGACGGGCGCCCGGCAGAATATACCTACAGTTTTCACCGCCCCGATTGGTTCGCCCTCGTTTTAGAAGAACAGAAGGCCGCGCGCGAGGCGGTGGCCATGATCGATTACTCGATGCTCGGCAAGTTAATGGTGGAGGGTCCGGACGCTGAGGGGTTCCTGCAAAGGATCTGCACCAACGACATGGCGATTTCGCCCGGTCGCATCGCCTATACGCTGTTGCTGAACGAGCGCGGCGGTATCGAAAGCGACGTGACTGTGGCGCGCCACGCAGTCGATGCCTTTATGGTGATGAGCGCGATCTCCCACACGCGTCGCGACTACTTGCATATCCGCGACGCGATCCGTGATGGAGAAGACGTGCGTTTGAGGGACGTGACTACTGCCTATGGCGTACTCGCTATTGCTGGCCCGCATTCACGCGCACTGCTTGCAGCAGTCAGCAATGTCGATCTTTCCAACGAAGCGTTTCCATTTAACTGCCTACGCAGTTTCCAAATTGGGTACGCCCGGGTCTTTGCGCAGCGCCTGTCCTACACGGGCGAATTGGGTTGGGAGATATTTGTAACGCCTGACTTCGCCGAGCACGTTTTTGATGTCCTGATCGCCGCTGGGGAGGGTTTTGGCCTGCGACTGATCGGCGGAGAGGCACTCAACGCCCTGCGGATCGAGAAGGGATTTGTGCACTGGGGCCATGACATTGCATACACTGAGGCGCCGCATCAGGTCGGACTCGATTTTGTCTGCAAGCCTCGCAAGGCCATCCCGTTTGTCGGACGCGACGCCTATCTTGCGCGAAAGGCAGAGGGGCAGGGACCACATCTGTGCTACGTCAGGCTCGATGACCCGGTGCCGATGCTGTTCCACAACGAGCCGGTGCTTCTGGACGGTGAAGTTGTGGGCTTCATAACTTCTGGTGCCTACGCGCAAAGTTCGGGCGCTGCGGTCGGATTGTGTATGCTGGCGCTGTCCAAGGACGCGACCTCGGAAGAGCTTGCCAAGCGCAAGTTCACGGTGATGGTCGAGGGCAAAGCGGTTGGTGCCGAAGTCAGACGCAGACCGTTTCATGACCCAAGCAATAGCCGAATGCTGTCATGACAGCGCTTAGCCTTGGCGCCACGATTGGACACAAGTCGTACGGATCTTGGATACCTTCGCCTTTCGTGTGTCAGACTTTGCGTTCATCGACATGACGCCTGGGCGGCTCACGGACATCACGTTGTTCGAAAGTCATAACGAGGGCGCCGACGATCCTACGATGCAACTGCCGGTGTTGGTTCAATGCCACTCTGATCCTGCCAAAGCCCCATTTTGAGCGGGTTGCGGTTTTTCCGATTCAGGATTCCCATGTGGGTTCTTCTATGTTGAGAGTATGGGCCACCCCAAGGCGGCGGTTTCCAGCGTAAAGCACCGTCAGGCTGCGCCAAACCCTTGGTGACAAACAGCGTCGAGGCACATAGCCTGGTGCCATGACGAACGGAGCCTGGACGGATAAAGAAAACGATCTGATCGTCGCGGATTACTTCGCGATGCTGGCCGACGATATCTCTGAACGTCCCTACAACAAGGCCGAGCACCGCCGCGCGCTGCTGCCGCGGCTGAACAATCGGTCCGAGGGCTCTATCGAGTTCAAGCACCAGAACATCAGCGCGGTGCTGAAGGGGCTCGGCGAGGACTGGATCCCCGGCTACAAGCCAGCGTTCAACTTCCAGATGACCTTGGTGGATGCCGTGGCGCGGTGGCTGGCGCTGAACCCGGCCTGGCTCGGGCGCCAACCGGGGCTGCAAACAGCCACTGCCCTACGCGAGGCGGCTCAGCTCTGGATCGGGCCGCCGCCGACGTTCTCGAACCAGCCGCCGCCGCAGGAGCTGGACCAGATGCTGCACATCGCCCGCAAGTTCGACGTGGCGGGCCGGGACGAGCGCAACCGAGCCCTCGGTCGCGCGGGCGAGGAACGTGTGCTGGCGCATGAACGGGCGTCTCTACGCTCGGCAGGACGGGACGATCTGGCGCGCAAGGTGCGCTGGGTGTCGGAGGAGGATGGCGATGGCGCGGGTTACGACATCGCGAGTTTCGCCCCGGACGGGCTACCCCGGCTGATCGAGGTCAAGACCACGAACGGATGGGAGCGCACGCCGTTCCACATCACCCGCAACGAACTGGCCGTGGCCGAGGAGCGCCGGTTGGAATGGCGGCTGTTCCGGCTGTGGAATTTCTCACGCGAGCCGAAGGCGTTCGAACTGCATCCGCCGCTCGATGCCCATGTCTCACTGACCGCGACGACATTTCAAGCGAGCTTCCATTGAGCCACAGCCGAAAACGCGTTGTGC
>SKSL01000046.1 GCA_007123015.1 Natronohydrobacter sp.
AAGTGAACGAAGGATGAACAAAGGGAATTGACCTGCGCTGCGCCTGCGCTATGACTTGCTTCCATGTCAGCCCCTGTCCTAATCTGGTTCAAACGCGATCTGCGCCTTACCGATCATCCGGCCCTTGCGCTGGCAGGATCGCGCGTGCTGCCAGTCTATATCATCGAGCCGGATTATTGGGGCCTGCCCGATACATCCGCGCGGCAATGGGCGTTTACGGCAGAAGCATTGGCCAGTCTGCGGGCGGAACTCGCAGCCCTCGGCCAGCCGCTGATCACCCGCTGGGGCGAGGCGGTCAGCCAGTTATCGCGGCTCTGCGCGCAGCATGGGGTCACGCGCATCCTCAGCCATGAGGAAACTGGCAATGCCTGGACCTATGCCCGCGACAAGCGCGTGGCCGCCTGGGCGCGGGCGAATGGCATCGACTGGCAGGAAGTGCCGCAATCTGCGGTCATCCGTCGCCTGAAATCGCGCGATGGCTGGCAGAGCGCGCGCAACCAGTTCATGCGGCAGGGTCTGGCGCCCACACCAGACGCATTGGAGCCGCTCTGGACCACAGACCTGCCCGACCGGCTGCCCGATGCGCGCGCGCTGGACCTGGCACCTGATCCTTGCCCGCATCGCCAGACTGGCAGCCACGCGAAAGCCCGGCAGACGCTGGAAAGCTTCCTCGCCACACGCGGGGCGAGTTACCGTCGCGCCATGTCCTCGCCGCTGAGTGCGGAACGCGCCTGCTCGCGGCTCTCACCCTATCTGGCGGTGGGCCTGCTGTCCGTGCGGGAGGTTGAACAGGCCCGCCAAGCGGCCCGCACGGCCCATCCCGGCGCGAAGGACTGGGCTAACGCGCTGAACAGTTTCGCCAAGCGGTTGGCATGGCGCGATCATTTCATCCAGAAGCTGGAAGACGAGCCGGAGATCGAGACCCGCTGCCTGCACCCCGCCCATGAAGGGCTGCGCGGCACCGATCCGGCGCGCCTGCAAGCCTGGTGCAAGGGCGAAACCGGCGTGCCTTTCGTCGATGCCTGCATGCGCTATGTCACTGCTACCGGCTGGCTGAATTTCCGGATGCGTGCGATGCTGATGTCCTTCGCCTCTTATCATCTGTGGCTGGACTGGCGGCAAACCGGTGCGCATCTGGCGCAGAAGTTCACCGATTACGAACCCGGCATTCATTGGAGCCAGTGCCAGATGCAATCAGGCACCACCGGGATCAACACGATCCGCATGTATAACCCGGTGAAACAGGGCCACGATCAGGACCCTGATGGCCGCTTCATCCGGACATGGCTTCCGGAACTGAAACCCGTGCCGCAAGCCTTTCTGCACAGCCCATGGGACTGGCCCGAGGCCCCGCAGGTGCTGTCCGGGCGCTATCCAGAGCCGATTGTCGATCTGGAACAGGCCGGGCGGCGCGCGCGCGATCAGATGTGGGGGCTGCGCCAACGCGCAGGGTTTCACGACGCGGCCCGGCAGATCGCGCAGAAACATGCCTCGCGCGCAGGCGATTCTGCGCGCAGCAGTGCTGCGGCAACCCGACGCGCGAAGCGGGCCAAGGCGGACCCGGCGCAGCTTAGCCTTGATCTGTGATCGCAGGCGTCAGGACCCGACAGGTGCGCTGGTCTCGGGCACATGCATTCCGGCCTCGCGCGCGACGCGGCGCAACTCGGTTTCCAGCAGATCACAAAACCGCCGCCGGGGCGCGCCGGGGTCATAGAGCAGACCCAGCTGGCGGATGGGCGTGGGATCGCCCAGCGGCATGACCCGCAGGCCCTGCGCGCGAAATGCGGGATTGTCGGGCACCACAGAGACGCCCAGACCAGCTATGACAAGCGCCAGCACCCCGTCTTGCGTATCCACTTCCATCACGGATTGCACGGCAATCCCTTCCCGTGCAAGCGCCCGTTCGACCATTTCACCCACGCGGGCATTGCGCGAGAACCGCACATAAGGGTTGCTGCGCAGAACTGCACGAAAATCGGCCCCGGCGGCATCGGGATGGGCCAGCACCACAAGCGGCTGTTCGGCGACAGAGCGGAACACAAAACCGGGCGCGAGCTCGATTGCCCGCGTGGTCAGCGCCACGTCGATCATGCCCGCGCGCAAGGCCGCTTCCAGATCATGCGCAAGCCCTGTTGTCAGCCGGATTTCCAGCGTCGGATGCGTGGCGCGCAGGGCCTGCAGCGCGCCGGGCAACAGGGTCGAGACAGCCGTATGCACCACTCCGATGCGCAATTTGCCCGCATTGCTGTCACGGCGCAGACTGTCCGAGAGGTCTTCCCAGATCGTGATCACTTCGCGCGCGCGGCGTGCAAAATCGCGCCCTTCCTGCGTCAGCACTGGCGGGCGGCGCGAGCGGTCGAACAGGCGCATGTCCACGTCTTCTTCAAGGCCCCGCATCTGCACACTGATCGCCGAGGCGGACAGGTCGAGCGCCTCGGCCGCCTGCGCGAAACTGCCGTGATCAACCACTGTGATGAAGGTATAGAGCGATTTGACGTCCATCAGCGGCTCAGGACCCCGATGAGGCCGACACCCGCGCTGCGGCCTCTGCTGCTTCGCGTTTCATCCGTGCAGCGCGTAGCGTGGCGCGAATGATCATTACCACGGAAAAGATGGTCAGGCACCAGAACAGGATGGTGATCGGCCCACGCACGAAAATCTCGGCGCTGCCGCGTGACATCAGAAGCGATTGTCGGAAACTGTTTTCCAGCATCGGCCCCAGGATGAAGGCAATCAGGAACGGTGCTGCCGGAAAGCGCAAGACAAGCATGATATAGCCCACAACCCCCATCACCAGCATCACCGCCACATCAAAGATCGAGTTGTTGATCGCATAGACCCCGAAAATGCACAGCACCAGCACGCCCGGAAACAGCAGATCCGGCGGGATATCGGCGATGTAGCGAAAGGCCCGGATCGCGACCGAGCCCACGACCAGCAGGATCACCGAACTGGCCATCAGCCCCAGGAACAGCGCATAGACGATCTGCGCATTGTTCTGAAACAGCAGCGGACCAGGTGTCAGCTCATGGATCATGAAAGCGCCGATGATGATCGCCGTGATGATATCGCCCGGAATGCCCAGCGCCAGAAGCGGGATCAGCGTGGCCCCTGCGACCCCGTTATTCCCCGCTTCGGCAGCGGCGACGCCTTCCAGCTCACCCTTGCCGAAATTCTCGCGATTGGGCGAATTGCGCCGCGCTTCCGAATAGGACAGGAACGCCGAAGGCGCGGCCCCGATGCCCGGAATGGCCCCCATGAAGACCCCAATGGCACTGCCGCGGAAGATGGATTTGAGCGAGCGCCGGAAATCCGTCCATTTCAGCGCCGCATGGCCCAGCGCGCGGACCCGGTGTTCCTTTGCCGCGGGATTGCGGATGTAGGCGATGATTTCGGGCAATGCGAACAGCCCGATCAGCATCGGCACCAGATTGATGCCGCCGCGCAATTCCACAGTGCCAAAGGTCAGCCGATCAGTCCCGCCAATGAAATCCAGCCCCACCACGGCCAGAAGCAGCCCCAGCGTGGCCGCGACAATGCCCTTGAGCAGACTGTCCCCGGACACGCCCGCGATGATGGTCAGCGAGAACACGATGAGTGTGAACATTTCGGGTGGGCCGAAATTCAGCGCGAAGGATGCAAGCCAGGCCGCAAACAGGATCAGCGCCATATTCGAGATGAAATCGGCGATGCAGGAGGCATAGAGCGACATGCTCAGCGCCTCGCCCGCGCGGCCCTGTTCGGCCAGCGGATAGCCATCCATCGCTGTGGCGGAAGAGGCCGGCGTGCCGGGTGTCTTGATCAGGATCGCCGGGATCGAGCCGCCGAAAATGCCGCCCTTGTAGACCCCGAGCAGCAGCAGGATGCCCGAAATCGGTTGCAGCGCGAAAGTGAAGGGCAGGGTCAG
>SKSL01000035.1 GCA_007123015.1 Natronohydrobacter sp.
CTGCCCTATATCGTCGTGCTGACCCATCCGACCACCGGCGGCGTGACCGCAAGCTACGCCATGCTGGGCGATGTGCAGATCGCCGAACCGGGCGCGCTGATCTGCTTTGCAGGCCCGCGCGTGATCGAACAGACCATCCGCGAAAAACTGCCCGAAGGGTTCCAGCGCGCCGAATACCTGCTGGATCATGGCATGCTCGACCGCGTGACCCCGCGCAAGCAACAGCGCGCGGAAATCGCCACGATCCTGCGCATGCTGACCGGACAAGATGCTGTCGTCTATGGTGATCTACCGCGTCCAGAACCTGTTGTGGTGCCTGTGTCGGATCAGCCCACCCCATGAGCGCGGCCCAATCCGACGCGCTCTTGGCGCGGATGATGGAATTTCACCCCAAGATCATCGATCTGACGCTCGATCGGGTCCGGCGTCTGCTGGCAGCACTCGATCACCCTGAACGCAAGCTGCCGCCTGTGATCCATATCGCAGGGACCAATGGCAAAGGCTCGACCCAGGCCATGATCCGCTCTGGGCTGGAAGCCACAGGCGCACATGTGCATGCCTATACCTCGCCGCATCTGGCCCGGTTTCACGAACGCATCCGGCTGGCGGGCGATCTGATCTCGGAACCAGCGCTCGCGGCACTGCTGGATGAAGCGCTTGCGGCCAATGGCAGCGATCCCATCACCTATTTCGAGATCACGACTTGCGCCGCACTTCTCGCTTTTGCCCGCACCCCTGCCGATTATACGCTGCTGGAAGTCGGGCTTGGCGGGCGGCTGGATGCGACGAATGTCGTGGACCAGCCCGCGCTGTGTGTGATCACGCCGATTAGCCTGGATCATCAGCAATATCTGGGCGAAACTCTGCCCGAAATCGCAGGCGAGAAAGCCGGGATAATCAAGCGCGGCGTGCCCTGTGTGGTCGGCCCGCAAGACGCAGCCGCGCTTGATGTGATCGAAGCCCGCGCGGCGCGTCTGGGGGCGCCGCTTCTGGCCCATGGCCAGCATTGGCATGTCGAGGTCGAGGCCGGGCGGCTGGTCTATCAGGACGAAACCGGGCTGCTGGACCTGCCCTTGCCGAAGCTGGCGGGTCCGCATCAAGTGCACAATGCAGGCATGGCTTTGGCGGCACTGCGCGCGCTGAGGCGCGGCGACGGGGTCGAAGCCGCTGTGACCCGCGCCGAGTGGCCCGCCCGGATGCAGCGCTTGCGCGCGGGGCCACTGGTCGCGGCCCTGCCCGAGGGCACACTCTGGCTGGATGGCGGGCACAACCCGGCCGCCGGCGCGGCCATTGCTGCAACGCTTGCGCAGATGCGGCTGGGGCGCATCTGGCTGATCTGCGGGATGCTGAACACCAAGGATGTGGCAGGGTTCATGCGCCCGCTGCGCGACGCGGCGCAGCATCTCCATGCGGTCTCGATCCCGGGCGAGGCGGCCACTCTGCCCGCGGCCGCCACAGCGCAAGTGGCGACTGAGGCTGGCATTGCGGCCAGCACTGCAGAGACTGTGGCAGATGCCCTGGCCCAGATTACAAAGCAGGACCCGCACGCGCAGGTCCTGATCTGTGGCTCGCTTTATCTGGCTGGCAGCGTTCTTCGAGAGAACAGGTAAGGTGCGTGCTCAGCACGCACCCTACGAACAGGACCCCAGTTTACGCCTGCACCATGCCCCGCCGTTTCCACAGCATCGCGGCGTGCTTGTCAAATTCCAGCACCAGCAGCAAGACCACGCCTGCAAGCGCGCATTGCGCCACCTGCCAAGGTGACAGGGCGACCGTTTCGAACAAGACCTGCATGAACGGCAGATACGTGAATCCCGCCTGCAAGAGGACAACCAGAGTCACGGCGATCAACACAGCAGGTGTGCCTTTCGCCCCGTCCCAGGTCAGGGACCAGCCATGCCGGTAGCGCACTGAGAACAGATAGAACACTTCCATCGCGACCAGGGTGTTCAGGGCCATCGTGCGCGCCTCTTCCACACTCGCGCCTTGCAGCTGCGCCAATGTAAACTGCCCGAAGATCCCGATCGCGAACAGGATCGAGACCAGAAACACGCGCCACAGGATAAACCGCGACAGGATCGGCGCATCGGCGCGACGCGGCGGCTGGCGCATGATCGTCTTCTCTGGCTGCTCGAAGGCCAGTGACATCGCCAGCGCCACAGAACTGACCATATTCACCCAGAGGATCTGCAAAGGCGTGATCGGCAGCATCAGCCCGAACAGCACAGCGATGATCAGCGAGATCGACTCGCCCCCGTTCACCGGCAGCAGGAAAGCAATCACTTTCTTGAGATTGGCGTAGACCGTGCGGCCCTGTTTGACCGCTTCGGCAATCGAGGCGAAATTGTCATCAGCCAGCACGAAATCGGACGCTTCGCGCGCGGCCTCGGACCCTTTCTGCCCCATCGCAATCCCGGCATCTGCGCGCTTGAGCGCAGGCGCGTCATTCACCCCGTCCCCTGTCATCGCCACGACTTGCCCCCGCGCCTGCAGCGCCTGGACCAGCCGCAGCTTGTGCTCGGGCGAGGTGCGCGCAAAAACATCCGTGCGCCGGATCGCGCCTTCGAGCGCGCTATCCTCCATCTGGTCGATCTCGGCGCCAGTCAGTGGCTGGTCGGTCTGCTGCAGGCCGATCTGCCGCGCAATCGCTGCCGCCGTGCCCGCGTGATCGCCAGTGATCATCTTCACGGAAATACCCGCTTTGTGGCACTCGGCGACTGCTGCAATCGCCTCGTCGCGCGGCGGATCGATGAGACCAATCAGACCCAACAGAACCAGCCCTTCAGATACAGCTTCATGGGTCAGCTCGCCGCCATCAAAGGGCATCTGCGCCAGGGCCAGCACCCGCTGCCCCTGCTGGGCAATCCGGGCACTTGCCGCATCCCAATGTGCTGTGTCCAGCGGCTCAGGCCCGTCAGGCCCTATCTGCGCGGCGCAATGCGCCAGCACGCGCTCTGGCGCACCTTTCAGCAAGACCATGCCCTTGTGCAACACGGCCATGTAGCGATAGCGCGCATCGAAGGGGATCGTGGCATCAGGACGTGGGCGCGAGTCCGGGCTCTCACCCAGCTTGCCTGCGAAAGCCAGCAGCGCGCCTTCCATCGGATCGCCCTCGACCCGCCAGCCGCCATCGCCCTTGACCAGCGCGGCCGTGTTGCACAGGGCCGCGACCTTGGCCATGGCGGCCAGTGTCGGCTTGTCCCCGCCCGACACCTCGCCCTCGGGCGCGTAGCCCTGCCCGCTGACCGTGATCTGGTCGCGCGCAGTCACAACCGAGGCGACCATCATCTCGTTGCGGGTCAGCGTGCCGGTCTTGTCCGAGCAAATGGTCGAGACTGCGCCCAGGGTCTCGATGATCGGCAAACGGCGAATGATCGCATTCCGCCGCGCCATGCTTTGCACACCAATCGCCAAAGTCACGGTCAGAACTGCGGGAAGACCTTCGGGGATGGCCGCCACGAACAGACCCACGACGATCATGAAGGCCTCGGAAAAGGCCATGTCGCGCAAGAGCATGGTAAAGGCCAGAATCGCAGCCGCCAAAGCCATGATGAAGCCAGTCAGAACCTTGGCGAACACTTCCATCTGCTGGATGAGCGGGGTTTTCAGTGTCTCGACCCCGGCCATCAGCGAACTGATGCGCCCGATCTCGGTCTGTGCGCCCGTCCCGGTCACCACGCCTATCCCGGTCCCTTCGGCCACCATCGTCCCGCTGAACCCGACAGAGGCGCGATCCCCCAGCGCAGCATCCGCTGCGACCGGGTCCAGTGCCTTGCGCACAGGCACGGATTCGCCAGTCAGGATCGCCTCTTCGACCGACAGGCCCGCGACATCCAGCCAGCGCAGATCCGCCGCGATCTTGTCCCC
>SKSL01000143.1 GCA_007123015.1 Natronohydrobacter sp.
TGGCTATGGCTATGGCTATGGCTATGGCTATGGCTATGGCTATGGAAGCGATCCAAACGCGAGGCAATGAAAGAAGAAAAACCCCCGCAGGCCGGGACCTCGGGGGTTGCTCTTCATGACAGGCAAGGCCTGACACTATGTGTTCGCAGTCTCACAGACCGCCTTCGCGTTGCGCTTTCTTGCGCGCCAGCTTGCGTGCGCGACGAATCGCTTCGGCTTTCTCACGGGCTTTCTTCTCGGAGGGCTTCTCGAAATGCTGCTTGAGCTTCATCTCGCGAAACACACCTTCACGCTGAAGTTTCTTCTTCAGCGCCCGTAAAGCCTGATCGACATTATTGTCGCGAACCGATACCTGCATGTGGTTTTCACCACCTTTCCAAGTTAAAGTTACATCAATTGGCAGGAGCCGCTCGCCTAGCAGACCCTGCGCATTATGTCCAGACCAGAGCGTGACCTGTCCCAAGACGGAGTGCCAAGCATGAGCGATCTCAAGACCCAAATACTGGATGCGGCCATGATTCATGTGCCCTTTGACGGCTGGAGCGACACGGCCCTGCGCGCTGCCGCCGCCGATTGCGGGACCGATTATGCGACATCCCGAATCTATTACCCGCGCGGCGGCGTCGATCTTGCCCTCGCCTTTCACCAGCGCGGCGATGCGCAGATGGTGGCGCGACTGACCAGCACGGATCTGAGCGCCTTGCGCTTTCGCGACCGTGTCGGTTTTGCTGTGCGCGCCCGGATTGAAGCGGCTGAAGATCGCGAATTGGTCCGACGCGGCACAACTCTTTTCGCGCTGCCGCCCTATGCTGCGGATGGCGCGCGCGCCATCTGGGGCACCGCTGATCTGATATGGACCACGCTCGGTGACACCGCAGAGGATTACAACTGGTATACCAAAAGACTGACGCTTTCGGGGGTCTATTCCTCGACTGTGTTGTTCTGGCTGGGCGATGAGAGCACAGACGCGCAAGAGACGTGGAATTTCCTCGACCGCCGTATCGACGGGGTCATGCAATTCGAGGATGTCAAACGCGCGATTGAGCGCAACCCCATCGGCCGCGCAGTAACAGCCGGGCCTCGCGCTGTCCTGTCGTGCATCCGCGCCCCACGTCGCGACGCCGGACAGGATTTGCCGGGCGCGATCGCGCCCGGTGCCCCGCAACAGGGTTGACGCGCGCCTGATTGCGCCGCAGGTTGCGTCTCTCTAGGCAATGCGGCAGGCGGAACATATGGCAGTCGGAACCGAGATCGTCACCTGGGTCGATGGGGCGTGGCATAAAGGGAGCGCTCCGATTATCAGCGCGGCTGATCATGCGGCCTGGCTGGGCAGTCAGGTCTTCGACGGGGCGCGGCAATTTGAGGGGGTGCGCCCGGATCTGGACCTGCATTCCGCACGCATCATCCGTTCGGCAGACGCCATGGGCATGGTCGCGCCCGTCACTGCAGAGATTGTGCAAGGGCTTCTGGAAGAGGGCTGCAAGCAGTTCGCGCCGGATGCGGCGCTCTACCTGCGCCCAATGATGTGGTCACGCGACTCGAGTCCCGGCATTATCGATGCACTGCCCGAAGCAACCGGGTTTGCCATCTGCATCGAAGCCTTGCCGATGCCACAGCCGGGTGCGTTTTCGCTGACAGTTTCGCCCTATTGCCGTCCGCGCCCGGATATGGCGCTGACCGAAGCCAAGGCCGCGTCGCTCTATGCCAATAACGCGCGGATCATGGCAGAGGCCCGGTCGCGCGGGTTTTCCAACGCGCTCTCGCTGGATGTCGAGGGGCATGTGGCAGAAACAGCCTCGACCAATGTGTTCATGGTGCGCGACGGGGTGGTGTTCACACCTGTCCCCAATGGCATGTTCCTGAATGGAATCACGCGCCAGCGGGTGATCGCCTTGTTGCGCGCAGACGGGATCGAGGTGCAGGAGAGCAAGCTGACCCTTGCGGATTTCGAGGCCGCCGAAGAGATTTTCGTTACGGGCAATATTGCCAAGGTGATGCCTGTCACACGCTATCAGGAGCGTGATCTTGGCCCATCACGCATTGGCGCAAAGGCGCGGGAACTCTACTGGGATTACGCTTTGTCCGGGCGGGGTTAAGGGGGCGTTGCCCCCTCTGTGGCTGCGCCACATTCACCCCCAGGATATTTGGACAAGGATGAAACGGAAAGGAATGGGGATGGACCTGCCAAGCACGATGCGCGCAATCGAGATATCGGAACCCGGCGGGCCAGAGGTCTTGCGGCTTTGCGAGCGGCCTGTGCCCGTGCCCGGTCCAGGCAACGTGGTGGTACGGCTGGCCTATGCGGGTGTAAACCGGCCCGATGCGCTGCAGCGCGCGGGGGCCTATGATCCGCCCCCTGGCGCAAGTCATCTGCCAGGGCTGGAAGGGGCCGGCACGATTGCTGCCATCGGCGCGGGCGTGACAGGCTGGAAGATCGGGGACCGGGTCTGCGCCCTGTTTCCCGGTGGAAGCTATGCCACGCATGCCGCCACAGATGCAGGTCAGGTTCTGCCCGTCCCCGAAGGCATGGGGCTGCGTGAAGCCGCCTGCCTGCCCGAGACATTTTTCACAGTCTGGTCGAATGTGTTCATGCGTGGGGGGCTACAGGCGGGCGAGCGGTTTCTGATGCATGGCGGCTCGTCAGGGATTGGGACGACAGCGATCCAGCTTGCAGCGCTTTTCGGCGCGCGGGTCTTTGCCACAGCGGGATCGGCGGAAAAATGTGAGGCCTGCACAGCGCTCGGGGCAGAGCGCGCGATCAATTATCGCACTGAGGATTTCGTCAAGATCCTGCAGGCTGAAGGTGGGGCTGATCTGATCCTCGACATGGTGGGCGGCGCATATCTGCCGCGCAATCTGAAATCGCTGGCCGAGGATGGGCGGCTGGTGCAGATCGCCTTTCTGCAAGGGCCGAAAGTGGCGGTGAATTTCGCGCCACTGATGGTGCGCCGCCTGACGATCACGGGCTCGACGCTGCGCCCGCAATCGGATGCCGCGAAGGCTGAAATCGCGCGGCGGCTGCTGAAAGAGGTCTGGCCGCATCTGTCCGCCGGGCGTCTGAAACCCGTCATTGACAGCACCTATCCCCTGGAACATGCCGCAGCGGCGCATGCGCGTATGGAAAGCTCGGCCCATATCGGCAAGATTGTGCTGCAGATCGAGGGCTGACAGGGACGGCTGTTTTTCAGCCATCTGCGCGACTTTTGATCAAGCGCGACCGCGCACGGGGCAATTGAGGCTTGCCAAAGGACAGGGTTTTCCTGTCGAATGCGCCTGTAAACAGAGACGGGCGGCGCAGCATGGCGGCGCACCTGTCCAATCAGGGAGATCACAGTATGACACGAAAACTGACCCCTTTTTTACTCGGTGTTGCCGCACTTGGTCTGCAGGCGGGTCTCGCACAGGCCGAGACCGTGAATATCTTCAACTGGTCCGACTATATCACGGATGAAGTGCTGGAACAGTTTACCGCCGAAACCGGCATTGCAGTGAATTACGATGTCTATGACAGCAATGACACGCTGGAAGCGCGGCTGCTGGCCGGATCCTCTGGCTTTGATGTGGTGGTGCCGACGGCCACTTTCCTGCAGCGTCAGATTGCAGCCGGTGTCTATCAGCCGCTCAATCGGGATCTGCTGCCTAATATCGCACATATGGACGCCCACCTGATGGCCGCGGCCGCCACGCATGACCCGGATAACGAACATGCGGTCATCTATATGTGGGGCACGACTGGCATTGGCTACAATATCGACATGGTGGCCGCGCGGCTTGGCGAAGAATTCGAGGTTGATACCTGGGACATGATCTTCGACCCGGAAATCGCAGGCCAA
>SKSL01000044.1 GCA_007123015.1 Natronohydrobacter sp.
CGCCCCGTTCCTGAGATAGGAGGCACCCATGGTCCAACTGACCCTGCCCAAGAACAGCCAGATGCGGACTGGCAAGACCTGGCCCAAACCCGAAACCGGGGGCAATCTGCGCAAGTTCCAGATCTATCGCTGGAACCCGGATGAGGGCAAGAACCCGCAGGTCGACACCTATTTCGTCGATCTCGATGATTGCGGCCCGATGGTTCTGGACGCGCTGATCTATATCAAGACCAAGATCGATCCGACCCTGACCTTCCGCCGGTCCTGCCGCGAAGGCATCTGCGGGTCTTGCGCGATGAATATCGACGGCGGCAACAAGCTGGCCTGCATCTTCGGCATGGATGAGGTCAAGGGCGACATCAAGATCTATCCCCTGCCGCATATGCCGGTAGTCAAGGATCTGGTGCCCGATCTGACACACTTCTACGCGCAGCATGCCTCGATCAAGCCGTGGCTGGAAACCAGCTCGAACACGCCTGCGAAAGAGTGGAAACAGTCGATCGAGGATCGCGAAAAGCTCGACGGGCTTTATGAATGTGTGATGTGCGCCTGCTGCTCGACCTCTTGCCCGAGCTACTGGTGGAACGGTGATCGCTATCTGGGCCCCGCAGCCCTGCTGCACGCCTATCGCTGGATCATTGATTCGCGTGATGAAGCCACAGGCGAGCGGCTGGACGATCTGCATGACCCGTTCAAGCTGTATCGCTGCCACACGATCATGAATTGCGCCAAGACCTGCCCCAAAGGCTTGAACCCGGCCAAGGCGATTTCGGAAATCAAGAAGATGATGGTCGAGCGGGTGCTCTGAGCGGCCGAGCTTGATTCAAGGGGGGCCATCTGCCCCCCTCACCAGCCCATAAGGGGCTGGTTTCACCCCCCGAGGATATTTGAACAAGGATGAAGAGCCGCGAGTTTGGTCCTTGTTTCAACCCGGTCAAGATTTCTTTTGGAAAAAGCGCGTTTTGAGGGCAGACTGTTGTGATGCGGTCTGCTGATGTTCATTTGCGTGTGTTGCAAGTGCTTCTGGCACTAGCTCTGGCAGGTTTGTTCGTTGTCAGTGTGGCCGTGGCCCGCACGGAAACCAAGCCGCCGATTCTGCGCGTCCCCGCGCCGCCTGATTTCGAATTGCGGGTGAATGCCGCAGGGGATGCATTCGAGTTCGAAGGGCGCGTTGATTTCGGTCTGACCGAAGCGCTGCGCAACATGGTCGCGCGCCATCCCGGCATTCGCGCGATCCATCTCGAAAGTCAGGGCGGCTATATCGCCGAGGCACGAGGTGCTGTGACTGTGCTGCGCGCGCATCAGCTGAAGACCCATGTCAGCGGGCATTGCGCTTCGGCCTGTGCGCTGATTTTTGCTGGCGGGTCAATGCGCAGTCTGGGGCCAGACGGGCGCCTGGGGCTGCATGGCTATGCGCTGCAAGGCGACCGGCATTTCGGCATGATCGATCCGGTGACTGAGATGCAGCGCGATCTGGAGATTTATCGCGCTCAGGGGTTGGATGAGGCCTTCGTCGCGCGGCTGGCAGAGTTGCCGCAAAACCCGATGTGGTACCCCAGTCACGCAGAGTTGCGGGCCTCTCGGATGGTGACCCATCCTTGACCGCCAGGAATAAAGCCCCCACATTAAAGTCATGATTGTCATTCTCGGGCTTCTGATCGTCTTCGCTGTGCTTCTTATCCTGCGCCCATGGGAACGGCGCGCGTGTCGTTGGCGACAGGATACGCGGAAGCTGGCCGATGGGCGGGTTTTGTTTACCTGCGTCGCCTGTGGCGCTGAGTTGGCCTTGCCCAAGGGCCGCGACCCTGAAATCTGTCTAGCCGGAGAACAAGAATGAGTGCCCCTGCTGATGCACAAACCCGCCGCGAGGCGCGCCCGGTCATCTGTTATCCCAATGACACCCTGCGCCGCCCCTCGCTGGAGCAATATGCCCGCGCCCGCGAGACGGCGCGCGAGGTCGCGCGCGTCGTGGTGCCCCCGCGCGAAGCACGTTGTTTTCATGTCGGCGCAGGCAGCTTTTTCCGGATTACCTGTCTGGAAGGGGCGCAGGTTGGTGACCTCAACCTGTTCGAGACGCGGCATCTGGACGAACATTTCTATTCCGGCAAGACGCGCGCTCTGCATGGCAGCCATTTGAGCGTGGGTGACCGTCTCTGGTCAGCCTTGCCCTGGCTGCGTCCCATGGCGACCGTGACCACGGACAGTCTGGACTGGTATGGGGTGGATCAGGACGGCGCGCGGGTCCATGACGTGATCGGCACGCGTTGTGATCCCTATACGCATCATCTGCTGACCGGGCAGGATTACCACAACACCTGCCATTCCAATCTGGCCCGTGCACTGGCCGAGTATCTGGACAAACCACCCTCTGAAGTCGAGCATCACATCCATGATGTGCTCAATGTCTTCATGTGCACCGGCTTCACGCGCGACACCGGGCAGTATTTCATGAAAGCCAGCCCCGCACGAGCAGGCGATCATATCGAGTTCTTCGCCGAAATTGATCTTCTGGGCGTGCTCTCGGCCTGTCCCGGGGGCGATTGCGGCTCTGAACATTCCTCGGACACCGCACAGTGTTACCCGCTGGAAGTGACTGTGCATGCCCCGGCGGCCGGCATGCTGGACGGGTGGTACAGCCCCTCGGTGAACCGCTATTCACGCCGCCACGCGCCGGACTGAACCGCCCCGGCGTGGCGACTTTCAATCCCCATTGACCGCTCGCACGATCCGCTACATAGACAAGCCATGACAGAGCTTTCGCATATCCGCAATTTCTCGATCGTGGCCCATATAGACCACGGCAAATCCACCTTGGCCGACAGGCTGATCCAGTCCACGGGCACTGTGTCCGACCGCGACATGAAGGAGCAGTTGCTGGACGCGATGGATATCGAGCGTGAGCGCGGTATCACCATCAAGGCCAATACAGTGCGCATCGATTATATCGCGCAGGATGGGCAAAGCTATGTGCTGAACCTGATCGACACGCCCGGCCATGTCGATTTCGCCTATGAGGTCAGCCGCTCCATGCGCGCAGTCGAAGGCTCGCTTCTGGTGGTGGATGCGTCGCAGGGCGTCGAAGCTCAGACGCTCGCCAATGTCTACACGGCGATCGAGGCCAATCACGAGATTGTTCCCGTCCTGAACAAGATCGACCTGCCCGCCGCCGAGCCCGAGCGCGTGAAGGAACAGATCGAGGATGTGATCGGGCTCGATGCCTCTGACGCGGTCCTGATCAGCGCGAAATCCGGCCTGGGCATTCCTGATGTGCTGGAAGCCATCGTCACCCGCCTGCCCGCACCCAAGGGCACCCGTGACGCGCCGCTGAAAGCCATGCTGGTCGATAGCTGGTATGACCCTTATCTGGGCGTCGTGGTGCTGTTTCGCGTCATGGACGGGGTCATCCGCAAGGGCGATCAGATCAAGATGATGCAGGCGGGGGCGAAATACAGCATCGACAAGCTTGCCGTGCTGAAACCCGCCATGGTCGATGTCCCCGAACTTGGGCCGGGCGAAATCGGCGTGCTCACGGCCTCGATCAAGCAGGTGCGCGACACCAAGGTGGGCGACACGATCACGCATGAGAAAAAGGGCACGGACACCCCCCTGCCGGGGTTCAAACCCTCGCAACCCGTGGTGTTTTGTGGCCTCTTCCCGGTGGACAGTGCAGAATTCGAGGATCTGCGCAGCGCTATCGAGAAACTGGCGCTGAATGACGCCTCTTTCAGCTATGAGATGGAAAGCTCTGCTGCGCTGGGCTTTGGCTTTCGCTGTGGCTTTCTGGGGCTGTTGCATCTGGAAGTCATCCGCGACCGGTTGGAGCG
>SKSL01000202.1 GCA_007123015.1 Natronohydrobacter sp.
ATCGCACCGGAAATCCCCACTGCGATGTAAAGCTCAGGCGCAACGACCTTGCCGGTCTGGCCCACCTGCCAGTCATTCGGCGCATAGCCCGAATCGACAGCCGCGCGCGACGCGCCCACGGCAGCCCCCAGCTTGTCGGCCAGCCCTTCGATGATCTTGAAATCATCTTCCGACCCGACACCGCGCCCGCCCGAGACGACAACCTTGGCAGATGTCAGCTCAGGTCGGTCAGAGGCAGCGACCTTGTCTTCGACCCATTCCGACAGGCCGGGTGTCTCGCCGACCGAAATCGTCTCGACGGGCGCAGACCCGCCCTGGCCTGCCGCGTCAAAAGTCGAGGTGCGGATCGTCATGACCTTGGTCGCATCCGAGGATTTCACAGTCTGGATTGCATTGCCTGCATAGATCGGGCGCTCGAATGTGTCAGCATCCACGATGGCGGTCACTTCCGAGATGACCATAACATCCAGAAGCGCGGCCACGCGGGGCAGGATGTTCTTGGCATCCGTTGTCGCCGGGGCAAGAATGTGGCTGTAATCCCCCGCCAGCGCGACGATCAGCGCAGCGGTCGGTTCGGCCAGACGGTGGCTTAGGCTCGCATCCTCGGCACAGAGCACTTTCGCCACACCTTCGATCTTGGCCGCCTCGGCCGCTGCGTCGGCCGCCTTGGCCCCGGCGCAGAGCACTGTGACATCGCCCAGCTGTGCTGCAGCGCTGGCGGCTTTCGAAGTCGCGTCGATATTCAACGCTCCATCGGTCACTTCGGCCAGAAGAAGAACTGCCATCAGATCACCCCTGCTTCATCTTTGAGTTTCGCCATCAGCTCATCCACCGAGCCCACCTTGACGCCCGCAGCGCGTGCGGCTGGTTCGGAGGTCTTCACAACGCTAAGCCGCGGCGTGACATCCACACCGTAATCCGCAGGTGTCTTTTCATCGAGCGGCTTTTTCTTCGCTTTCATGATATTCGGAAGCGAGGCATAGCGCGGCTCGTTCAAGCGTAGGTCCACGCTGATGATCGCTGGCAGCTTGACTTTGATCGTCTGCAACCCGCCATCAACTTCGCGTGTGACAGTGGCGCTATCGCCGTCAACAGTGACCTCGGATGCGAAAGTCGCCTGCGCCCAGCCGGTCAGTGCACCCAGCATCTGACCCGTCGCGTTCATGTCATTGTCGATCGCTTGCTTCCCGCAGAGCACGATCTGGGGCTGTTCTGCGTCGATCACGCCCTTGAGCAGCTTTGCCACGGCCAGCGGTTCGATATCCGTGTGCACATCATCTGCAGCTACGATCAGAATGGCGCGATCAGCCCCCATTGCAAGCGCGGTGCGCAGCGTTTCCTGCGCTTGTTTCACACCGATGGAGACGGCCACGATTTCCGAAGCAACGCCTTTTTCCCGCAGACGGATCGCTTCTTCCACGGCAATTTCGTCAAACGGGTTCATCGACATTTTCACATTCGCCAGATCGACCCCGCTGCCATCCGCTTTCACGCGGACTTTCACGTTATAGTCGATCACGCGCTTGACTGGCACGAGCACCTTCATTGGCGTGGGTCTCCTCTTGTAATAATCTTGCGTCAGCTTCTAACGAGACGCGAGTTTCGAAAACAGTACAAAATCGACCTATCGACTGGCTGCGACGCCGCGTCTCAGGGGATGTCAGGCGCTAACGGTTGGCGCCAGGCACCCAGAGAATGTCATCAGCCCCGTCATTATTGGCGATCCGACCTGCCACGAAAAACCAGTCCGATAGCCGGTTGAGATATTTCACCGCCGATTCGTTGACCCCTTCGACTGTCGACAGGGCGACCGTTTCTCGTTCGGCCCGGCGTGCGACAGTGCGGCACAGATGCAGATGGGCCGCAAGCGGCGAGCCGCCCGGCAGGATGAAACTGCGCAGCGGTTCCAGCTTTGCGTTCATCACATCAATCTCGCTTTCCAGCCGGTTCACTTGTTCCGAAACAACGCGCAGCGGAGTGTATTCAGCTTCCTGGTCGCGCTCCATATCCGGGCGACACAAATCTGCCCCCAGATCAAACAGGTCATTCTGTATGCGCGCGAAGGCCGCCTCCATCTCGCCCTTGGCATGCAGCCGCGCCAGCCCGATGGTCGCGTTCAATTCGTCGACAGTGCCATAGGCGGTCACGCGCTGGCTATGCTTTGCCACGCGCGCGCCGTTGCCAAGTGCAGTATCACCCGCATCGCCCGTGCGAGTGTAGATTTTGTTCAGAACGACCATATCAGGCCCCTTTTTGTCGGAAATACACGAAAACCATGATCAGCACGACTGCGCCGAATTGCGCATAGAGTCGCCAGCGCATCATGCGGTTTCCGTTCTTGCGGTTGAACTCGCCACCTTTCGCAAATCCGCCAATGCCGATGGCCAGAATGAGCAGGACGCCCAGCGACATTGCAGCGGCCAGCAGGAACAGCGGATCGGAAAACATGGTGGGTCCCTTCATCATGACATCACTGGTGTACTTAGCAGGGCAGACCGGATTTTCGACAGTTCTGGTGAAGGATAGCTCAAAATTTCTGCAACAGCCAGTCCAGCGCTCGGGTCGGCAGAATCCGCCGCGCGGCACCAAGCACCTTGGTAGGTGTTGTCACATAGTAGCGCGCGCGGGGGTGGGGGGCTTCGAGTGCATGAATCAGGCAGCGGGTCACGGCGTCGGGCGGGAGTTCGAAAAAATCCGGGTCGCGCGTGTCATAGAGCCGCGCCAGCAGGCTGTCGCGGTAGTCCTGCGCACGCGGGCTGGCCTGCCAGTTGATCCATTTCTCGAAATGCGGGATCGAATTTTCCCGGATTCTCGAGGTGACAGGGCCGGGCTCTATCAGAATGACCTCGATCCCGGTTCCGGCCATTTCCAGCCGCAACACATCGCTCAACCCTTCCAGAGCGAATTTCGTGGCCACATAGGCACCGCGCCACTTCAGTGCCGCCAGCCCCAGAACCGAAGAGTTCTGGACGATCCGTCCTGCGCCTTGTGCGCGCATCACGGGCAGGACCTGACGTGTCAGCTCATGCCACCCAAAGAGATTTGTCTCGAAAATCGTGCGCAGCGCGTCGGTGGGCAGGTCTTCGGTCGCGCCGGGAATGGCATAGGCGCCATTATTGAACAGCGCGTCCAGCGTCCCATCTGTGCGCGCCAGAATATCCTGAAGCGCTGACGTGATGCTCGGCGCATCTGTATAGTCGAGCACAAGGCTTTCCAGCCCCTCGTCCCGAAGACGCGCGCAATCCTTGGGCTTGCGGCATGTCGCGAATACCTGCCAACCACGGGTTGCGAGCGTATGGGCCGCATGATGTCCGATCCCCGAAGAGCACCCGGTGATCAAGACGCTGCGTCTGCGATCAGGAGGTAAGATCGGACCAGTCCTCGCGCCTGCGATAGATCGTCGAGGGCGCGATATCCAATTCCTTCGCCGCCTGGGTGATCGAGCCATGATGGCGCGCAATCGCGGCTCTGAGCGCGCGCGTTTCTATCTGTGCCATGGTCATGCCTGCAAGCGCCGTGTCCAGATCCAGAACAGCGCGACCCGCACCCGTCCCAAATTCCTGCGGGTCGCTTTGCGTTATCGGAAGCATCTGCCGTGTCAGCTCTGGACCGTCATTCAGGACAACAGCATGGCGCAGGCTGTTGCGCAATTCATGTAAATTGCCGTCCCAGGGCTGTATCTGAAGATGTGCCTGGGCCTCTGGGGTGATCCGGTTGAAGGTCTTGTTCTCTTGCTGTGCGATCTCGACCAGAAAGCGCTGGGCCAGCGCGGGGACATCTTCGCGCCGTTCGGAAAGACGCGGCAGAGCGACAGGCAAGACAAACAGGCGGTAATACAGTTCGGCCTGTAACTGCGCGTTCTGCAGCGCATGGCGTGGATCCTGTCTGGCTGCGCTGATGACCCGGACCCCCCAGGACACAGGATCCTGCTGCCGATCCACCGCATGGTCCTTGTCAAAGACCGCGACCAGCCGGGTTTGCAGCTCTGCTGGCAGGTTTTGGGGGGAGAGAAGCAGCAGCGTGCCCCCCATGGCGCGGCGCATGGCGCTGTCTTCGCTCAATTCCGGACCAGAACCGCCACCGAAAAGCGTGGCCTCAAGCGCATTGCAGTCGGGTATGCCGCAATCGACCATTACGAATGGGCCTTCAGCGCGCGCCGAGTGCATATGGATCCAATAGGCGCAGGCCTTCTTCCCGGTGCCGCTTTGGCCGAGCAGGAATACAGGCGCATGCGACCGCGCGACCGCAGCAAGGACCGATTGCACATCGCGCATCACGGCAGAGCGGGCGACGAAACTGTCTGTCTCTGCGGCGGGGTCCCGGCGCTGTCTTTGCGCCTTGGCCCGGATTTCTGCCAGCGCGCTGGCGACCGTACTAGCCAGCCGAACATCGCCCAAAGGCTTTACCAGAAAGTCATAAGCCCCTTTGCGTGTTGCCTCGACAGCCTTGTTGACTGTTCCATTCGCGGTGATCACGATGACGCGTGTATCAGGCGCGACTGTGAGAAACTCGCGCATCAGGCCCAGCCCGTCGCCATCTGGCAGGATCATGTCAAGCAACACGACCGATGGGCGGGCCTGCGCAAAGGCTTGCCGCGCTTCATCGCAATTGCTGACACATATGGGCGCGAACCCGGCCCGGTTCAGGACAGAACGATACAACATCTGCAACGAGGGCGTGTCCTCGATCAGAAGAACTCCCGAAGACTTGGGGGAGGCGCTCATGGGTTGCTGCCATCTCGCTGTGCAATCTGCGCGCAGATATGAGCGGTTTCATCGACAACATCCGAGATATGTAACAGGCAGCTCGCGCGATCAGATTGCACAGCCGGCGACTCGAGCGCCACGCATAACTGCACCAGCCGCTGGGCACCAAGTGTCGCGGCTAGTCCGCGCAGGTTGTGCAGCACTTGCCCAAGCGTGTCATCGGTATTGCCGTACCCTTCAGCAGTTTTAAGACTATGCGCTCTGAGCGCGGTCTCAAGTTGCTGCAGATCTACGACAAGCTGATTCCGTAAATCGTCCCCCCCCAAGGCGAACAGAGACGCGACTGTCGACGTGTCCAGACGTGTCGGCACCATGAAACAAGAACTCGCTCAAAACAACATCAGTATCATGTGTCAGATTTTCCTGATCCACATATCACGCTGTTGCAAACATTACGCGAATTCCCAAGCGTCCTACAACTGTTTTAAGGTTGACCTGAGGGCAACTTGACAGTGTCGCTATGGCTGCGCGTAGCCGAGCGACTGCAGCGCTTGCGTGATTTCATCCAGAATGGCAGGATCGTCGATGGTGGCGGGCATCTTGAACGCCTTGCCATCTGCGATGCTGACCATGGTGCCGCGCAAGATCTTGCCGGACCTGGTCTTCGGAAGTCGCTCCACAACCACAGCGAGTTTGAAAGCTGCCACAGGACCGATCTGGTCGCGTACCAGTTTCACGCATTCCTTGACCACATCAGCCGCAGCGCGGTCGGCGCCTTTGTTCAGGCACAGAAAGCCCAGCGGCAACTGACCCTTCAGATCATCGCTGATCCCGATCACAGCGCATTCGGCCACATCCGGGTGGCTGGCAAGCACTTCTTCCATGGCACCCGTTGACAGACGATGGCCTGCTACATTGATCACATCATCCGTGCGCGCCATGATATAGACATAGCCGTCTTCATCCATGTAGCCCGCATCCCCGGTCGCGTAATATCCGGGGAACTGCTCCAGATAGCTTTTGCGGAACCGCGCCTCGGCATTCCACAGATTGGGCAATGTGCCCGGTGGCAGCGGCAGCTTGGCAGCAATCGCGCCAAGATCTCCGGCTGCGACAGGATGACCGCCTTCATCAAGCACATGGATGTCATAGCCCGGCATGGCCACAGCAGGAGAGCCCAGCTTGACAGGCATCAATTCGACGCCGACAGGATTGGCCGCCATCGGCCAGCCAGTTTCAGTCTGCCACCAATGGTCGATCACAGGTACGTTCAGCTGGTCCTCGGCCCAGCGGATCGTGTCCGGGTCCGCGCGCTCACCGGCCAGATAGACCTGTTTCAGACAGGACAGGTCATATTTGGTAACATATTCCCCTTTCGGGTCTTCACGCTTCACTGCGCGGAAGGCGGTGGGCGCCGTGAAGAAGCTTTTCACGCCATGTTCGGAAATGACGCGCCAGAAGGTGCCCGCATCGGGGGTTCCTACGGGTTTGCCCTCGAAGACGATCGTAGTGTTGCCTGCGACCAAGGGCGCATAGCAGATATAGCTGTGGCCCACGACCCAACCGACATCTGACGCGGCCCAGAACACATCGCCCGGATCGACATTGTAGATATTCTTCATCGTCCATTGCAGCGCGACCAGATGACCGCCTGTCGCCCGGATCACACCCTTGGGCTGCCCGGTCGTGCCCGAGGTATAGAGGATATAGGCCGGATGAGCGCCGTCCACCGGGACACAGTCTGCAGGCGTCGCGCCGGCGACAAAATCGGTCCAGGCGTAATCACGCCCGCTGACCAGATCCGCGACCAGCGCCTCGCGTTGCAGGATGACAGTGAAGTCGGGCTTATGCGTGGCCTCTGCGATGGCGCCATCCAGAAGCGGCTTGTAGGCGACGACGCGCCCCGGCTCGATTCCGCAAGACCCTGCAATGATACATTTGGGCTGCGCATCGTCGATCCGTACAGCCAGTTCATGCGCGGCAAACCCGCCAAAGACCACCGAATGGATTGCCCCCAGTCGTGCGCAGGCCAGCATCGCCATCAGCGCTTCGGGCACCATCGGCATATAGATGATGACCCGGTCGCCCTTGGTCACACCCTTGGCCGCCATGGCCCCTGCGAGCGCGGCCACCTGGTCGCGCATCTCTGTGTAGGTCAGTTTGGTGATCGAATCTGTCACCGGGCTGTCATGAATGACCGCCACCTGATCGCCGCGCCCGGTCTCGACATGGCGATCCAGCGCATTCCAGCAGGTATTGACCACCCCGTCGCTGAACCATTCATAAAGCGGGGCCTTCTGGTCGAACAACGCTTTCGAGGGCGGCGTGATCCAGTCAATCGTCTGCGCTTGTTCCATCCAGAACCCATTGGGGTCCGTGATCGACCGTCGGTGCAGATCGGCGTAAGCCATGGTATCGTCCTCCCTCAGAATGCCGTTAGGGCAGGGATAGACGCAAGGCAGGCGATGGCGCAATGGCTGTTACCGGCAACAGCATGTCTGCGCTGAATGAAATTTGCAGAATTTTGCGAAAACGCCTGCATAAATTTGCAAACCCCCGTGAGCCCGGCAGTTTAGCAAGATATGCAAGCTCGATTTGCAAATTATCGCTACCCGTATTGGGCGACGGGTGTGCCGGCAAGGGCCGCCATGTTCAGAAGGCCGCGCGCTGTGATCGAGGGGGTCACGATATGCGCTGTGTTCCCCATGCCCATCAGGATCGGGCCGACTTCCAGAGCGTCGCCGCGAGTCTTCAGGATATTTCGGACCCCGCTGGCCGCATCCGTATTGGCGAAGATCAGCACATTGGCCGGGCCCTCGAACCGTGCATTGGGCAAGAGGCGGTCTCGCAAGCCCTGATCAAGCGCTGCATCGACATGCATCTCGCCTTCATAGTCGAAATCGACGCCGCGACTGTCCAGAAGCTGGAGCGCTGCACGCATATTGCGCCCTGACGGCGTGTCGAGATTGCCGAACTGGCTGTGCGAGCAGAGCGCAATCTTCGGTGCCAGACCGAAGCGGCGCACATGGCGCGCCGCGCTGATGGCGGTCTCGGCGATCTGTTCGGGGGTCGGGTTGGGATGGACCTGCGTATCGGCCACAAACAGATTGCCCTCTTGCTGGATCAGCAGCGACAGCGCGCCCACTGGGTGGCGACCCTCATGCCCGAGGATTTGCGTGACGTAATTCAAGTGCCACAGGAATTGCCCAAACGTGCCGCAGATCAGGCTGTCGGCATCCCCGCGATGCACCATGATCGCACCAATGGCCGTGGTGTTGGTGCGCATGATCGCGCGGGCCAGATCAGGCGTGACCCCGCGCCGCTGCATCAGCGCATGATAGCCCTGCCAGTATTCGCGATAGCGCGGGTCGTCCTGCGGGTTGACCAGTTCGAAATCGCGCCCCGGTTTGATCGAAAGGCCTGCACGCTCAAGCCGCATCTCGACCACTTCGGGCCGTCCGATCAGAATCGGAACTTCAGTTGTTTCTTCCAGCATCGCAGAGGCCGCGCGCAGCACGCGCTCATCTTCTCCCTCGGCAAAGACGATCCGGCGGGCAGCGACGCGGGCAGCTTCAAAAACCGGGCGCATGATCATGGCCGAGCGGAAGACCGACGCATCGAGTTGGTCCTTGTAGGCGACCAGATCGGGCAGGGGTCGCTTCGCCACGCCCGAATCCATCGCCGCCTTGGCCACAGCAGAGGCTACAACCCCCATCAAACGCGGGTCAAAGGGTTTCGGGATCAGATAATCGGGGCCGAAACTGAGCTGCTCACCCTTATAGGCGGCCGCCGCTTCGGCGCTGGTTGTGGCGCGGGCGAGCGCGGCGATACCTTCTACGCAGCCGATCTGCATGGCGTCGTTGATCTCGGTCGCGCCCACATCCAGCGCGCCGCGAAAGATGAAGGGAAAGCACAGGACATTGTTGACCTGATTGGGGAAATCCGACCGACCCGTCGCCATCAGCGCATCAGGGGCCACTTCGCGCACCTGATCGGGCAGGATTTCCGGTGTCGGATTGGCCAGCGCGAAGATGATCGGGCGCCCGGCCATGCGCGCAACCTGTTCAGGCTTCAGCACACCGGGGCCGGACAGCCCAAGAAACAGATCCGCCCCGTCAACCACATCATCCAGCGTGCGCTTGTCGGTCGCTTGCGCGAAAGCGGATTTCTGCGGGTTCATGTCGATCTCGCGGCCTTCATAGACCAGCCCATGCACATCGCACAGCCAGACATTTTCGCGCTTCACACCCAGTTTCAAGAGCATGTTAAGGCAGGCAATCCCCGCCGCCCCGCCCCCGGTGCTGACGATCTTGAGTTCCTCGAAAGTCTTGCCGACAACGCGCAGCGCGTTGGTGGCGGCAGCGCCCACGACAATCGCCGTGCCGTGCTGGTCATCGTGAAAGACCGGGATGCCCATGCGCTCGCGGCAGAGTTTCTCGACAATGAAGCAATCAGGTGCCTTGATATCTTCCAGATTGATCGCGCCAAAAGTGGGCTCCAGCGCGCAGACAATATCGGCAAGCTTTTCAGGATCGGCTACGTTCAATTCAATATCGAAACAGTCGATATTTGCGAATTTCTTGAACAGAACCGCCTTGCCTTCCATCACGGGTTTCGAGGCCAGCGCCCCGATGTTGCCCAGCCCCAGAACTGCCGTCCCGTTGGTCACCACAGCCACCAGATTGCCGCGCGCTGTGTAGCGGGCCGCCTCGCTTGGATCGGCCTTGATCTCCAGACAGGCTTCGGCCACGCCGGGACTATAGGCCCGCGACAGGTCATAGCCATTGGCAAGCGGTTTCGTGGGGCGCACTTCCAGCTTACCGGGGCGCGGAAACTCATGATAGAGCAGGGCCGGATGACGGCTGTCCTCGGTGCTGGTCTCTGGCATGGCGTCCCCCTCGCGCGGATTTAGTTTAACATTAAACAACACTGTCAATCGCAGCATTGACTGGCTTTTGCAAGTCTCCCCACGCGAGTGTTAGCGCAAAGCGCGGTGCTTGCAAAGCGCGCGCGCTCGGGGATATCGTAACGAAAAGATCGGAGCGCTCCATGTCCCTCTGCGACACCCTCTACGACGCCGCCTGCGCGGTGCGCGAAAACGCCTATGTGCCTTATTCCCGTTTTCAGGTCGGCGCAGCATTGCGGGCCGCGTCGGGCAAGATCTATGTTGGCTGCAATGTCGAGAATGTTGCCTATCCGGAAGGCACCTGCGCCGAAGCGGGCGCGATTGCCGCGATGGTCGCTGCGGGCGAGACTGTGATCACTGAAATGCTGGTCGTGGCGGACAGCCCGACCCCGGTCCCGCCCTGCGGCGGCTGTCGCCAGAAGATCGCGGAATTCGCAGCCGCTGATGTGCAGGTCACGCTGGCAGGGCTGAACGGCGCGCGGCAGGTGATGCGGGTAGAAGACTTGCTGCCCGGCGCATTCGGCGCTGGCCATATGGACAGGGCATGATGGCGCGCGCGTTTCTGGTGGTGCTCGATTCGGTAGGCTGCGGTGGCGCGCCGGATGCCGCCGAATTCGGCGATCTGGGCGCGAACACGCTGGCGCATATCGCGCAGGCCTGTGCCGCCGGGCAGGCAGATAAGGGGCGCAGCGGCCCGTTGCGCCTGCCGGTTCTGGACGGGCTGGGGCTGGGGGCGGCGATCCGGCTGGCCTCGGGTGCCGCGACGCCGGGGCTATCGGCTGTACCGACCGGGCTTTGGGGGGCGGCAACGGAAGTATCGCGCGGCAAGGACACACCGTCGGGGCATTGGGAGCTGGCGGGCGTGCCTGTGCCATGGGACTGGACCACTTTCCCGCGCAATGTTCCCGCGTTCCCGGATGATCTTGTCTCAGAGGTCTGCAGACTGGCCGGCACAGACGGGATTCTGGGCAATTGCCACGCAGCGGGTATTCCCATCGTCACGGATCTGGGGGCCGAACATCTGCGCACAGGCTGGCCGATTTGCTACACCTCTGTGGATAGCGTCTTCCAGATCGCGGCGCATGAAGACGCTTTCGGGCTTGAGCGCCTGTACCACCTTTGCGCGTCGCTTGCGCCAATTCTGCACGCGATGCGCGTGGGCCGGGTGATCGCGCGACCGTTTGTCGGGTCCGAAGAAGCCGGGTTTCAACGGAGCGGAAACCGGCGCGACTTTGCCATGCGTCCCCCTGCACCCACTTTGCTGGATTGGGTACAAACTGCAGGCGGGTGCGTGCATGCTGTGGGCAAGGTTGGCGATATCTTCTCGGGGCAAGGCATTGATCAGGTGTATAAGGGCAAAGATGATATTGCTCTTTTCGACCATTTCTTGCGCCTTATTGGCGAGTCAGAGGAAGATTCCTTGACCTTTTGCAATTTTGTTGAGTTTGACACGCTTTATGGCCACACCCGCGATGTCGCAGGCTATGCCCTTGCGCTGGAGCGTTTTGACACTGTGGCAGGGCAAGCACTGGGGAAACTGCGAGAAGGCGATATGCTGGTGATCACGGCTGATCATGGCAATGATCCGACAGCGCCAGGTACGGATCATACGCGCGAGCGGGTGCCGGTTCTGGTCGCGGGTTGCGGTTCGGGGCAGATTGGTCTCTGTGGCTTTGCCGATGTCGCGGCAAGCATCGCGGCACATCTGGGCGTGCCCATGCAAGGGCCGGGGCGGAGTTTCCTGCCATGATGCCGAAGCTTGAATTGCATCTGCACCTGGAAGGGGCCGCGCCCCCGGCTTTCATCCGTGCGCAGGCGCAGCGCAAATCTGTCGATCTGTCGGGGATTTTCGATGCGCAGGGAAATTACAGCTTTCGCGGTTTCCCTGAATTCCTTCGCATTTATGAAGCGGCCTGCACTGTCCTGACCAGCCCGCAGGATTTCCATGATCTGACCCTGGCTGTGCTCGAACACTCTGCCGCCGAGGGTGTGATCTATTCCGAAGTCTTTCTGTCGCCCGATTTCTGCGGCGGTGGGGATCTGAGCGCATGGCGCGACTATCTGGCAGCGATCGAGGCCGCGGCGCAGAGCGCAGAGGCGCAAATGGGCATTGTTTTGCGCGGTTGTGTAACCTGTATCCGCCATTTCGGGCCGGACCAATCGCGCAAGATTGCGCGATGTGCGCAGGAAACCGCGGGCAGCTTCATCACGGGCTTCGGCCTTGCCGGGGACGAAACTGTGTTGCACTCCAAGGATTTCGCCTATGCTTTCGATGCGGCCAGAGAAGCGGGGCTTGGCCTGACCGCCCATGCCGGGGAATGGGGTGGTCCGGCCTCGGTGCGGGAAACGTTGCGCGATTTGCGGGTCAGCAGGATCGGGCATGGTGTGCGCGCTGTCGAAGACCCGCGCCTGATCGACGAACTGGCAGAGGCGGGCGCAGTGCTGGAAGTCTGCCCTGGGTCGAATATTGCACTGGGCCTTTATCCGCGCCTGAAGGATCACCCGATTGACCGCTTGCGGCGGGCAGGGGTCAAGGTCACTGTCTCGACCGATGACCCACCTTTCTTTCACACGACCCTGCGCCGCGAATATGACGCTTTGGCCGAAACATTCGGCTGGGACACCCCCGATTTCGATCAGATCACCCGCAACGCCCTTGACGCGGCCTTCTGCGACGCGGAAACGCGCGCAAGGATCGCAGCCCGACTGGAGGCCCCATGACCCATCCCAAGCTTACCATCGTCGATCACCCTTTGGTGCAGCACAAGCTGTCCCTGATGCGGGATGCACGCACACCGGGGCCAGATTTCCGCCGCCTGCTGCGTGAAATCAGTCTGCTTCTGACCTACGAGGCCGCGCGCGATCTGCCGCTTCGGACTGAGACCATCACCACACCGCTTGTCGAGATGCAGGCGCCCGTTCTGGACGGGGCCGATCCCGTGGTCGTGTCGATCCTGCGCGCGGGCAATGGGCTGCTCGAAGGGGTACTCGATGTAATCCCGACCGCGAAAGTGGGGTTCGTGGGGCTTTATCGGGATGAAGAAACGCTCAAGCCAGTACAATATTACTGCAAGCTGCCGCCCGAGGTGTCGGGGCGGTTGGTGATTGCTGTCGATCCGATGCTCGCCACCGGCAATTCTTCGGCCGCGGCTGTGGCGCTGCTGAAAGAGTCGGGGGCGACAGATATCACATTGATCTGCCTGCTTGCCGCGCCGGAAGGGGTGGCCTGCATGGCACGCGAACATCCCGATGTGCGGATCGTGACGGCCTCGCTCGACAGTCACCTGAATGAAAAAGGATATATCGTGCCGGGACTAGGGGATGCGGGCGATCGCATCTTTGGCACACAATAGAGTAGGCCGCATTGCCGAATCGGGTTTACAAGCCCTTGTCGCAGCGCCATGCTTCACAAGCTGCTTTCAGGGGGTTGATATGAAGAATTTGGCGTTTGCGCTATCAATTTTGTTGTGCACGGTGTCCGCGGGTCACGCTCAATCAAGCAATGGTCCGGCAGAATTGCCTCCGGCGGAATTCGAGGGGCGTGAATTTACCGATAGTCAGGGCTGTGTGTTCCTGCGCTCTACTTTCGCGGGCCAAGTGACATGGATCCCCCGCTTCGGCCCGGATCGCATGCCAGTTTGCGGACAAGCTCCGACAGAATTCGCAGCGTCCGCCCTGGATGCAGACGTAACGCCAGTGGATGCGCCAGTCGCAGAAGCCGCGCCAGAGCCTGCGCCCGCCCCTGTTGCGGCTGCCCCGGTTGCATCTGCAGCGGCTGCAGCCCCGCCGCGCCCTGCGGCCCAACCGCA
>SKSL01000224.1 GCA_007123015.1 Natronohydrobacter sp.
AGCGGGGCCCCGTGAAGGTCACTCTGTGTCATGTCCCGGGGTTCGATCCGGTGCGTAACGTCAAGAAAATCGCGTGCCATCTGCTGCTCCTCTAAGCAAAACCGGTCCGGGTTCGCTGCAAATGAAAAACACAAGCCTTCCCCCTTGCGGCGCATTGAAAATAAGCAATGGATAAATGCCGTTCAATATTCGCAAGTGGAATTTCTCAAAAGTAATGCATATTTTTCATCTACTTAAATATACATCTTGGAAATAACTTTATCCGACAAGAAGGTGTTTTCAGACCCCGAGGCAAAGCAGACTGCGCCCGCCATGCCTGCTTCAGGCCGTCCGATGGCCCTGTCGCAAAACCGCAGAACCGCGTCCCGTGCACAGCCGCAGAGGTCGCGGCCCGAAGCGTCAGACTTGCGGAGGATCATGATGATTGCAGTTCTGGTGATCGGCGGCAGCTGAGGCAGTCACAGGCTTTGTCTTTGTCGCCAATACAGAGGCAGGCAGATCGCGCAGCGCTCAGATGGCCTTGCTGGTGGCGGCGCGCGCGAGTTCGGCTTCCAGCCGTTTCTGCCCTGCTGCACGCGGTTGACTGTACCTCGCGAGCAACAGATAGGCGACCGGGGTCAGGTAAAGCGTGGCAAGTGTCGCCAGCCCCAGACCGCCAACGACGACCCAGCCCAGCGCCTCGCGCGCCTCGGCCCCCGGACCTGTGGACAGGACCAGCGGCAGCCCGCCCAGCACGGTAGAGGTCATGGTCATCATCACAGGCCGCAACCGGATGGTCGAGGCGTTCAGGATCGCATCGCGCAATTCCACACCGTCATCGCGCAGCTGGTTGGCGAACTCGACGATCAGAATCCCGTTCTTGGCCATGATCCCCACCAAAAGCACCAGTCCGATCTGCGAATAGACATTCAGACTGACACCTGTAAACAAGAGCGCAAAGGCCGCACAGGCCAGCCCCAGCGGCACAGTCACCATGACCACCAGCGCTGAAATGAAACTTTCAAACTGTGCCGCCAGCACCAGGAACACGACAAGGATCGCAAATCCGAAAACCAGCAGAATCCCGCCCGATGTCTCATCCAGGGTTGCCGCTTCCGCAAGGGGCAGCAGGCGTTCGCCAGCAGGCAGGATATCAGCGCTCAGGCGTTCCGCTTCGGCCAGCGCGGTCCCCAGCGGGAATTCAGGTGACAGGCTCGCTGTGATCTGTACAGCGCGCTGCTGGTCTTCGCGGTTCAGCTGCGGGGCCGTCGCGGCTTCCTGCAAGGTGATGAAGGACGAGATCGGCAGGATCTGACCTCTTTCGGTGCGAATGAAGCTCTGTTCAAGATCACCGGGATCGCGGACCGGCGTGCGGGTCGACAGCATCTGGATATCATAGCTGCGATCATCAATGAAAACGCTGCCGACACTTCTGCCATCAAGCATCGCCTGCAACGCCTCGCCCAGACCATCCAGCGCAATCCCCAGATCAGAGGCGCGCTCGCGGTCAACCTCGATCGAGAGCTGCGGCTGCGTCACTTCAAAATCCAACCGCACATTCCCGAAGCGCCGGTCGTCATTCATGCGGTCTACCAGCGCCTGCGCATTATCCGACAGACTGTCAATATTATTGCCAAGAATGGCGAAGCTCAGGCCCCGGCCCGCGCCACGAATGCGCAGCGAATTGGGCTGGATCGCGAAGGCGCGCACACCGATCACATCGCGCAGCCCTGCATTGATCTGTCCGACAATTTCCTGCTGGCTGCGCGCGCGCGCGTCCCAGTCGGCCAGCGTCATCACCATGAAAGCGCGATTGTCGCGCCCGCCCAGCCCGATGATCGAGAACAGATTGGTGACCTCGCCCGAGGCGCGCAGGGGGGCGATGATTTCCTCGATCTCGCGGACTTTCGCATCAGTGAACTCAATCGACACCCCTTGCGGCGCCGTGACGCTGAGCAGCGCGACACCGCGATCTTCGGGCGGGGTCAGTTCCTGCTGAATGCTCTGGGCCGCAAACCAGCCAGTAACCGCGAAAAGCGCCGCCGCGATAATGACAACAAATGGCTGGCCCAGCGCAGCGTTCAGACTGCGCGCATAGAGATCTGCAAGCCAGGACCCGAAGCGCGCCACGGGGCCAGGCCGCGCTTTGGGGTCGGTTTCGCGCAGAAGCCGGCTGGCCAGCACCGGGCAGAGCGACAACGCCACAATAGAGGACAGCAGCACTGCAAAGGCCAGGGTGAAGCCGAATTCTCGAAACAACCCGCCCGCCTGACCGGGCAGGAAGGACAAGGGCACGAAGACTGCGGCAAGCGTCGCAGTGGTGGTGACAACAGCGAAGAAGACTTGCCGCGTGCCCAGCACTGCGGCGGCGCGGGTGCCCAACCCCTGCGCGCGACGTCGCACGATGTTTTCCAGTACTACAATTGCGTCATCGACGACCATGCCCGTGGCCAGAACCAAAGCGAGCAGTGTCAGGATATTGACCGAAAAGCCCACCAGATAGATGGCCGCGATTGTGCCGATAAGCGCAATGGGCAAAGTGACGGCCGGGATCAATGTCGCGCGCGCATCGCGCAGAAACAGATAGATTGTCGCAATGACGATCAGCATGGCAATGCCCAGCGTCTTCATCACTTCGACAATCGCACCGCCGACAAACGTCGCCTCGTCCGAGGTCACGAAAATCCGCACATCATCGGGCAGGATGTCCTGCAATTCCGAAACAATGGCCCTGACATTGCGCGAGATATCGAGCGTGTTGCTTTGCGCCTGCCGGATAATTCCCAGCCCGATGCCGGTTTCGCCATTGGCGCGCAGGATCGTCTCGCCCGGCGCCGGGCCAAGCGTGACAATGGCGACATCGCCAAGCCGCACATCTTCGCGCAGCACAAGCGCCTCGAAGGCTTCAGGTGTCTGGACATTGGCCGTGGTGCGGACCTGAATGCTCTGGCGGTCACTGGCCAGCGCCCCCGCGGGCACGTCAAAGGACACATTGCGCAATGCCGCCCGGATATCGGCAACATTAAGCCCACGCGCCGCAAGCTCCAGCATATCAATATCGACGCGGAAAATGGCCTCGCGGTCGCCGAAAACCTGCAGATCGGCCACACCGGGGGCTGAAATCAGCCGGTCTTCGACCAGATCTTCGACCAGCCGGGTCAGATCCTGCACCGACCGCGCGGGCGAAGTGACGGAAATCCGCATCACCGGATCGGAATCGCTATCTGCCTTGATGATACGCGGCTCGTCCACACCAGCGGGCAGCGCATTGCGGATACGCCCGATGGCGTCGCGGATTTCAGCTGCGGCTGCGTCGATATTCGTCGCGTCACTGAATTCAGCCACGACCCGAGAGCGGCCGAAACGCGATTCCGACGAGATATTCTGCACACCCGAGACGCGGCTGACGGCCCCCTCGATCCGCGAGGTCACTTCACGGTCAATGCTCTCTGGCCCGGCACCGCCGAATTGCGTGGTGACGGTGATGACAGGCCGGTCCACATCCGGCAATTCGCGCACTTCGACAGCGAAGAGCGCTGCAAGACCCGCGATCACGATCAGCGCGCTGAACACAAAGGCCAGGATCGGTCGGCGCACGAACAGCGCTATGCCAGAGCGGGCGATTTCGCGCATCTCTGTGTCATTCTGGGCCGTGTTCTGGTCAGCGGCGGTCCGGGAAGACTGTGTCATGGCAGGGCCTTGCTCAGATATCAGGTGTGGTATCAGCGCTATCGGTAGCCTTCAGGGTCAGGTCTTCAAGCGTGTCGGGATCCGGCGCAGGACGAATATCGCGTGGGGCGACCTGCGCGCCGGGGCGCAGGTTCTGCACGCCCTCGACCACGATCACGCTGCCCGCATCAAGGTCTGCGCGGACCAGCACGAAATCATCGCGCCGCTGCATGATCTCGATGGGTTTCCGCTGCGCCCGCGACGCTTCATCCAGCGCCCAGACAAAGGACCCGTTCCGGTCCCATTGGATCGCCAGCGGATCGACCAGCGGCAATTCTTCGCCGGGCAGTTCAAGTGTGACGCGTAGCGCCATACCCGGGCGCAGGCGGTCGTCCTCATTGTCGATCTCGCCCTGCACACGCACTGTCCGACTGCTCTGATCCACCCGGGCGTCAATCGCGCCAATCCGGCCAGAGCGCGCATCCTCGCTGCGCGCAAGCGGACTGGCTTGCAGATCGTCATCGACATTGATCAAGCCTATCAGCCGCTCGGGCACTTGAAAATCCACCAGCAGCAGGCTGCGGTCATCCAGACGGGCAAGTTCGGTGGATGTCGTGATCTGATTGCCAGCCTCGATATCCAGAACCCCCAGCCAACCCGAAATGGGCGCGACGATCTGGCGGCGGCGCAGCTCGAATTCCGCGTCGCGCAAATCAAGTTCGACGCGGTTCAGGGCCAGTTCTGCCTCGTCGATCTGCACTTGTGTGGCCGAACCACTGGCGCGCAATTGTGCGACGCGATCCGCACGGACCTGTGCATCGCGCAGCGCGAGTTGCGCACGGGCGACAGCCAGCTGTTGCGCCTCATCGGTCAGTTCCGCCACCAGCGCACCCGCTTCGACCCAAGCCCCAGAGCGCACGGCTACGGATTGCAGCACACCCGCAACCTCCGACGTCAAGGTAACGCTGCGCGCGGCACGCGCTGTCCCGATTGCCACCACGCGACTGTCCGAAGAGGCTGTTGACACTTCTGCAGCGATCACCTGCACATCCCCGCCACGCCCGAACGGAGGACCACCGCCCCCTGCAGCGCCATTGCCCTCGGCAATCGGTAGGCCGATGGCCCGTATCGGGGTCAATAGCCCCGCGCGCTCGAGGATCGGATGCGAGGACGGCAGGAACACGGCCCACCCGACCAAAGCCACGACGGCCAAGGCCAGCGAAAGAGAAATCAGTTTGATCCAGTATGACATGACGGTCCTCGAACCAGATGTGCTGCGCGCGTGCCCCTGCGATTTGGGCATGACATAGGGCTCTTGGGCATAATCACCAGTCTAGAGTGAACGGCTGCGATAAATAGGGCCTTACTGCCGACTGTGTGTCGGAAAAACGCAGTCCGGCGCATCGGCGATGCCATGCTGAGCGCTCTGCCGCATAAACCAGCAGGCAGGTCAGCAGTCCCAGCGACAGAGCAAGCCCCCGTCACGGGTTTCACCTGTTGAACCCTGCCACTATCGGCGCGCGCCCTTGCGTTGCCACGAAGGGCGGCGACAACAATCCGGACGCCACCATAAGGAGCGCAGGGTCTGGTTCAACCCCAGCCGAGACTGCAACGCTGCCCGGCCCGAGGCAGCGACCCGGCACCTGCATCACCAGCCTGATCGGTAGCCACACTCGAAATCGCCATCTTACGAGGGGCCCTTACGTGCTGGACGAAAGGGTCGCGACAGTCAGCAATTCCGGAACCTTTCAGCCATTCGCTGTCTGCGCACATATTCGCTTGCGATGGCAGCATCAGCGGCCTGCTGGTCGGAACATCACCTTTCAGGCCGCAGTGTGTCCGTCATGACTCTGCGCTCTTCCTCAGCAAAATGGTCAGCGCTCAATCCATTTGAACATTCGGCTGGTCACCATTAAGGTTGTGCTACTTGAGGCACGCCAGCATCACACTGAAGAGCTGCTCTTTACGAAAGGGCTTGGGCACGCAGCCGTCCATACCGATCTTACGGTATTCGATTTCATGATGACGCATCATATTCGCCGAGAGCGCGATAATGGGGGTGCGCGTGATCTTCCTTTTGCACTCAGCATGCCTTATCGCGGCTGTTGCCTCCTGCCCGTTCATGATGGGCATCTGAATGTCCATCAAGATAAGATCCGGGCGCCTTTGCTCCCATGCTGCGATCAGAGCACTTCCATCCGAGACGATCTCAAGTGTCAGGTCCAAACTGTTCAGAAGGCTACGCAGAACCAGTTGATTTGTCTTGTTGTCTTCGGCCGCAAGGATCCGTAACGGGCGTTCAAGCAGCAAGCGCTTCAGGTCATCCTGATGGTTTCGGTCAGAAACCAACTTGGGCGGCTGTGCCGGACTGACCCTGAACCGCGCAGTGAAGGTTGCGCCACCGCATGCGTTGCTTTCGACGCTCAAGTCCCCATGCATCAGTTGACAGAAACGTCGTGAAATCGACAGGCCCAACCCTGTGCCACCGAATTCCCGGGATATCGCAGAGTTACTTTGTTCATAAGGTTTGAACAGTCGATCCCTCTCCTCAGACGAAATACCTTTGCCTGTATCCGCAACGATCAGAAACAATTCATGGCGGTCGTTGACAGCGCAAATATCAATTGAAACATGCACCGATCCCTTACTCGTGAACTTTATCGCATTGGAAACCAGATTGCCAAGGATCTGACGCAGCCGGTCCGGGTCGCCGCGAATCCATCCGTCGGCCCCGGGACCAAAAACAATCTTGAGGTCCAGCCCCTTCTCCTGCGCCTTCAAGGCGAACATCGCCTCGACAGATCGCACTGTGTCCAACAGGTTGAACGCGACTTCTTCAATCTCGTATTTTCCGGCTTCTATTTTCGATAAATCGAGAATGTCATTCAGAACAGTCTGCAAAAGGCGACCAGAATGCAGAACAACATTCAACATATCACGCTGTGCAAGAGTGAGGGACGTGTCATTCAGCGCTTCGGCCATTCCAAGAACGCCATTGAGGGGTGTCCGGATTTCATGGCTCATTGTCGCAAGAAAGACCGATTTCGCGGCATTTGCAGCTTCTGCCTGAATCCTGGCCGCCTCAAAGTCAGCAGTTCGCTGACGTATTGCTTCTTCCAGTGACTCGGCCTGTTTGCGCAGAGCGGTATTGGCGTCATAAAGCTCACGGCTTTTGGCTTCCAGCAGCTGTTCCGCCTCTATCCGCGCCCGCCGCTCGCGGTCATAGCGCCTTCGGGCGACCGGGACGTCGCTCGAAAGAGGTGGAAGGCGATCTGGCTCGCGCATTTCCTGCCGTCAGTCACGCAGCGTGATTGTGAAGTTGCAAGCATGCTCTCGGGTGCAGGCCAAATCCTGCCGATGAATGTCTGCGTGATGTCCGAAATGATCAACGCAACCTTCGACCAGCCCCTGACAAAAGTCATTCAGTGGCCGCGGCGAGCGATATGTCATGCAAAGCACATTCGGGCCAAGCCGCTCAGTGTCGAAACGAGGCAGTTCCGCGTCAGGATACAGCTTGCGGACTTCGACATGAACTTCGTCCTCGATTGCCGAGAGCATGGACAGAGCATCTGCCTTGTCAGTAAAGAATGATGGATAGCTGAGCACGAAATGCTCATGCATCCATTTGCCGAAAAGGCGTTGCAACTCTGCCGAAGGGGTTCCTGAATGCTTGGAAAAAGCCTCGACCAGCGTGATCAACTCTGTGCATGGGTAATTCCCAACAGTGGTATAGGCCCCGTCGGTTGAAAGCTCGCATTTATCAAGAACCTCGTCAACGGCTTCTTCGCCCATGACAGTCTCTGCCATCCGGATGAGTTCCACAAATACGATGCCCTTCATGAGCCACCTTTCATGTTGCCGCGTCAAAGTCGGAAGGGCGGCCCAAACCCGCAGGCTACAAAGATCATCCGACACCTTGCACCTAATCAGACCAGCATAAAAAATTTCTTAAATCTGATCTATGGTCGACTTAACTGGGAGTATAACCACCGCCCTAAGCATCATGCAATGGCATCGGTTTGATCGGGTTCGGGCAGAATGGCAACCTGTCCATGCACCCGGTTATCTTCCTGAAATTACGACATGAATCCTTTCAGTTGATTTGCACACCGGGGCCAGCCATAAGGATTGCAAGCGCAAATCGACAGCCACGCAGCCTTGCAAACGCAGCGGTTTTGACCTGCGCGGGCTTCGTTCGTTGCGGGTGCGGTAGGCTTGGCAGTTGGTGCGCCCGGTTTTCAGCGATGAAAGTGGACTGTGAACGCCATTGATCGCGTGGATGGCCCCCGCTTCAGGCCTCGCAATGATCCATCTCAGGTGCTGTGAACCTGGCCAACAAAGGGCACCGCAGTAACCGCCTGGTTTCGGCCGCCTGACCGGAGTGATGCGGTTGGCCTAGTTTACGTCGTTTCTGTGCGCTCATGCACCCCATCCAGCTTCTACCAACCCCGAGATTGCCCCTGCGCGGTTGATTTTCATGGTCTTCTGAGCGACATTCGGGTCTGGAGGACCTCTGCCATGAAAATCAGCTCAGATAATGACGGTCAGACTGTGATCAGCACATTCGAGATGACGCCGGGGACCTGCACAGATGTGCTGGAAGCCTTGCAGGATGCCTATCAAACTGTCATCCGCCATCAGCCAGGCTTTCGCGCAGTCGCGATCCATGTCAATGATGCGCAGACCCGCATTGCAACCTATTCTCAGTGGCGCGCGCGCGAGGATTTTCAGGCCATGTTGCGCACAGATGAGATGCGCAACCGCAATCGCGCGATTGCCGCGATGTGCGCCCGGTTCGAGCCTGTCATGTATGAACTCGCTGCCACATACAGCCCCGAATGAGCAGCATGCGGGTATTCCTCGCGCTCGATCTGCCAATGGCCATCCGCAGCCAGTTGGTATTGCAGCAATTCCTGATGCCCGTGAAGCGCAAGCAACCGCCTGAAAATTTCCACATCACGATGCTGTTTCTGGGGGACGTTGCGCCCGACATTCTGGAAGACCTGCATAGCGCTTTGGAACGGCTGACGCTCGCGCCCTTTTCAGTGCAAATCGCGGGTCTGGGTCTTTTCGGCGGGGCGCGTGCGCATAATCTGCATGCCCGCGTCACCCCGTCCCCGGAACTGACCGCAATGCATGAGAAGCTGTTGCGCCTTGCGCGCATCAGTGGCCTGACGCCCGAGGCGCGGCGCTTCAAACCGCATGTGACCTTGGCCTATCTCAAGCCCGAGACGTTTCACCAGCCCGAACTGGAAGCTGCTGTGGCGCGCGATCACGGGTTTCGGACCGACAGCTTCGATGTGTCCGAGCTTGTGCTCTACCGTTCGCATCTGCGCAGCGACGGGGCGCAATATGACGTGTTGGAACGCTACCCGTTTTCGGCCAGCGACCACAGCCGCATGCACCTGCGCTGAGCCAGACAATGGCAATCCGCCCTTGGCGCTGTCCTTGGACCTGAGGCCCATCGGGGTCTGCATCAGCTTCGGGTTGTGCATGACCAGCCCTGAGAGCACGGGCTTCAAGCCTGTACCTTTCAGAACAGCGCCGGTTATCGGGTTGAACAGTCTCACGACTTACCCCTGCTTAAGCACGCATGCACCCCCACCTCACCTTTTGCACACGTCACCTTTTGCCGTAATACAGCCCCACTACATGTTCGGCCTCTGCAAAGAACAGCCAGCGCTGTGCGGCCATGCCAGTCAGATGCAAAAGCAACGCCAGTGCGATCACGGCATAGCTCGCAGGTAGCAAGAGCAGCAACGCCGGAAGGATTGCGCCCAGACCAAGTGCGATCAGCCGCAGCTTCTGCGCGTGCTTGCGGCCGATGACATGGACCATCTCGCGCAACAGGTAATTGCGCCCGGAATGCGGCGGTTCCAGCAAGCGTACAGTGCCAAGGCCCGCAAGCCCGGTTGCTGTGCCAGTGGTGCTGCCGGATTGGGCGAAACGGCGATCCCCGGCGATCCAATGCGCAACCATCGCGGCGGCAAGCGCCAGCATCAGCCAGAGCGCAAGTGTGCCCTGCGCTGCGAGCATCGCGCCGCCTGCAAGTGCAGACAGGACGAAGACAGGCGGCGTTGACCAGTGGTGCCAACGTGGAACAGCCTTGATCTGCGTGTATATCATCGCTGTCGCAAAGATCGTAACCAGCGACAGCGCAGCGCCGATCCAGCCAAAGAGCGGCAAGGGGGCCGCCGCAAAGACGGAACTGGCTGCATGCGGGGCCAAGACGGCCATGGTGGCTGTGGCGAGCACGGCCTCGCGCGACAACCAGGACGAGCGCCATTGCGTGAAAGCCTTCAATGCGCGTTCAGGATGGCCCAGATGGAAGGCCGCGGCGATCAGGCCCGCCCCGGCCAGACCATAGCCAAGCCCGAACATAAGGAACGCAGCCAGACCGACGGGGGCCGACAGGCCAAGGCCCAGCCAGACCAGCAAACCGAACCCTGTACCGGACAGAACTGTAAAAAGGATCAGCGAGGGGGCGGGATGCATGGGTCAGATCCTGTCAAGCGCGCGGTCAAGCCAGCCGAGGAAGCCTGTCGCGTTTTCGGCGGCAGGCGCGCACATGCTGGCCAGATCGGGCACATCAAGCGTATCGCGCCCGCGTGGCGGCAGGTATTTGTTGACAGGTTGTGTGCCTTGTTCGGGCATCAGATCAAACCCTCCCCGCGCTGCACTGAGCTTCGAGACATGACTTTCGGGATCGGCGAAATCGCCGAAATGGCGCGCCCCTGCCGGGCAAGTGCGCACGCAGGCGGGTTCGCGATCTTCCTCGGGCAGGTTTTCATTATAGATGCGGTCCACGCAGAGCGTGCATTTCTTCATCACCTTTTCCGCGCCATCCATCTCGCGCGCACCATAGGGACAGGCCCAGGCGCATAGGCCGCAGCCGATACAGGCGGATTCATTCACCAGAACGATACCGTCCTCTTGCCGCTTGTAGCTTGCCCCTGTCGGGCAGACAGTCACGCAGGGCGCATTGTCGCAATGCAGGCAGGATTTGGGGAAATGCACGACCATGGGCGGGGCCTGATCGCGCGTGACTTCGAATGTGTGGACGCGGTTGAGGAAGGTGCCTTCGGGCTCACCGCCATAGGCGTCGAGATCCGAAAGCGGCGCTCCGTAGTTTTCGGTATTCCAGCCTTTGCAGGAGATCACGCAGGCATGACAGCCGACGCAGGTATCAAGGTCGATGACGAGACCGAGTTTCTTTTGCGTGGAGGTGGGCAGTGTTGTCATGTCGGGCGACCCTCTGGCGTCGGGCTTGGGGCAGGGGTGTATTGAGTATTTCTGGCAAGAAAATGGGGCATGTCAGGCTTTGACCTGATGAGTAATGTCTTGCGGGGCTTTGGGCACGGGGGAGGATTGCGCCGGGTGGGCCGGATGGCTTGCGCTCTGTCCCGCCGGGGCTTTCTCGATCTTCACGCGCAGGTCATACCAGGCGGCCTGACCTGTCACAGGATCGGAATTGGCCCAGCGCAGCCCGTCGCCCTTGGGCGGCAGAAGCTCATGGATCAGGTGGTTGAGAAGTGCGCTTTTGGTGGCCTCTGGAGCTTGGTCACCGAGCGCCCATGCGCCGCGCCGCTTGGCGATGGCGTTCCATGTCCAGACCGTGCGCGCGTTCAGCGCGTCCATGCGCACCACGGGCAGGGTGATGCGACCATGGGGCGAGGTGAGGGTGGCCCAGTCGCCCTCGGTGAACTGATGCTCGGCCCAGATGTCGCCCGAGACATAGAGCGGCGTGTGCCCGTGGATCTGGCGCAGCCATGCGTTCTGACTGCCCCATGAATGATAATGTGCCATCGGGCGCTGGGTCAGGGCGTGCAGCGGGTAATTGGCCGGGTCGGTTTCGGCATCGGTGAAGGTCGGATACCAGAGCGGGAGCGGGTCCATGCATTGGATCAGCCGCGCGCGCAGATGGTCGGGGGGCTGGCGATGGCCGTGGCCTTCGGCGGCAAGCTGGAATTTGCGCAGGGGTTCGGAATAGAGGTTGAACAGATAGGGTTGCGGGCTGTCATAGAGACCGCGCGCGACGGCCCAATCCTGATAGGCAGAATTCCAGGGTTTGTAGAATTGGGCATCGCTCGGGATATGGTCGATCCAGAAGCCGCCGTTTTCGATATAGCGGTTGAGCTGGTCGGGATTGGGGGCGCCGCGCCCCGCACCGGTCCCATTGCCCCGGAAGCCTGCGAGCGGGCCCACACCCGGGCGGCGTTCATGGTTGGTGATGTAATCGGCGTAATCGGCGAATTTGGCCGTGCCATCTTCCTTGACCATGCCGGGCAGGCCAAGCCGCGTGCCGAGATCCAGCAGCACCGACTGGAAGGGGCGCACATCACGATCCGGCTGGACCACAGGCCAGCGGATTGAATCGGCCAGTGCTTCAGCCTCGCAGATCGGGCGGTCGAGCAGCGAGATGCAGTCATGCCGTTCCAGATAGGTCGTGTCGGGCAGGATGAGATCGGCGAAGGCCACCATTTCGGAGCTATAGGCGTCGGAATAGATGATGCGCGGGATCTTGTAGCTGCCATCGTCATTCTGGTCGGTCAGCATCTGCATGACCTGCGACGTGTTCATCGACGAGTTCCACGCCATATTCGCCATGTAGAGAAACAGCGTGTCGATCGGGTAGGGATCGCCCGCATGGGCGTTCGAGATGACCATATGCATCATGCCATGCGCGGACATCGGCGCATCCCATGAAAACGCCTTGTCGATGCGCTTGGGCTGGCCTGCGTCATCTATCAGCAGGTGTTCCGGCCCCAGCGGATAGCCCAGATGCGGGCCGTCAAGGGGCTGGCCGGGGCTGAAGCCTGCATGGGGGCGCGGATGGGCTTCGGGCGGTTTGGGATAGGGCGGCTTGAAGCGGAAGCCGCCCGGTGTCTCGATGCTGCCGATCAGGATTTGCAGCAGATGCAGCGCGCGGCAGGTCTGGAAGCCGTTGGAATGGGCCGAAACCCCGCGCATGGCGTGCATGGCGACCGGGCGGCCGGTCATGGTCTGGTGCCGCTGGCCGCGAAAATCGGTCCACGGCTGGTTTATGGTGATTTCTTCATCGAAAGCCACGCGCGCAATCTCGGCGGCAATCGCGCGAATGCGGGGGGCGGGGATGCCGCAGCGTTCGGCCACGGTTTCGGGCGCGTAGTCGTCCGAGAGATAGCGGTCGGCCAGATGGCGGAACACGGGCAGATGGGTGACGCCGCCGATTTCGACCCCGTTGGCCAGATCAGGGGAAATATCGGGCGTGTCCCAGGCGACAGCTTGCCCAGAGCGGCGGTCGCGGACCAGGGGTTTGCCATCTTCGCCGCGCAGGAACAGGCCCTTTTCCGGGCCGTCATGCGCATTTACCAGATAAGGGGCGTTGGTGTAGCGGATCAAGTAATTCAGGTCGATCTTGCCCGCGCGCAAAAGCTCATGCACCAGCGCCAGAATGAACAGCCCATCGGTGCCCGGCGTGATGCCCACCCAGTCATCGGCCACAGCATTATAGCCCGAGCGGATCGGATTGACACCGATCACCCGCGCGCCGCGCGCTTTCAGCTTGCCAAGACCCATCTTGATCGGGTTGCTGTCATGGTCCTCGGCCACACCGAAGATCAGGAACAGCTTGGTGCGGTCCCAGTCGGGCTGGCCGAATTCCCAGAACGCGCCCCCCATCGTGTAGAT
>SKSL01000064.1 GCA_007123015.1 Natronohydrobacter sp.
CGCGGCCTCCAGCACCGTGGTCAATTTCTGTTCGGTGCGCTTGAGATCGTCGATGTCGACGAGGATGCCTTCCCAGATCACCGACCCGTCGTCGAGGTCGCGCGGCACCGATTCGGCCCGGATCCACCGTGTCTCGCCATTCGCAACGATGCGGGCCTCGCCGGAAAAGGGCAGGCGTTTCGCAAAAGCTTCGGCGTTGATCTCCAGCCAGTGGGGGCGATCTTCGGGGTGCACGCGCGAAAAACCGGTCATCGGGTCGCCCACCGCCTCTTCGCGCGTCAGCTCCAGCATCTGCAGGAACTGGGTGCTGACGAAGGCGAACTCGGCCAGGTCCGAGCCCGGCCGCTGCACCATGGTGTAGGCGCCGGCTGGCATGTGCTCGGTCAGCGCAAAGGCTGTTTTCTCGCGCTGGCGTCGCTCGGCCTCCAGCGCCGCCTCGGCCGCGCGCACTTCGGTCAGGTCCTGAAAAGTGACGATCGCCAGATCGCCATCCAGCGCAAAGCCAACCAGCACGTCGCGTGGTCTACCCGCCTTGTCGATGATCTGGTACTCCCCCGGCGGCGCGATATTGCCTGTCGCCCGCCGCGTCTCTATCTCGGCCCACCAGCGGGCGATCGCCTTCTGGCGGTAGTCCGGGTCTGGATAGACCTTCTCTGCCCAGACAGCCACGCTTGGCGCATCGGCCAGCGTGTAGCCGAAATCCCGTGTGAAGCTTGAGTTGACGAAGCGCACTGCCGCTGCCTCGTTCAACCCGTGTATCGCCATGGGGACAGGCAGAGTTTCAAGTAGCGCCCGGATATTCACATCGTGGCCAACGAAACCTTCGGTCTTGGCTTTTGGCGGGGGCGTCTGTCCTGAAGGCGTTGGTGCCACGGCTTGAACCTGCATTTGCGTCCGGAAAAACTATAGAGTGTGCCCCGGATCAGGGGAAGAGCGAAACTGAAGTTGTCATTCCACACTACACGACGCTGGCATAGTTTGTTGATGTTTGGGAGGGGAAATGACCGGCGAGATGGATTCTGAACACGGACTGTTTCCGTGCAAGAAGTCCGCCCATGACCAGCCGATCTCTCGGCGATTTGCGAAAGACGCCAGCGCCTCATGTGCGCCCCGGCAAGACCCGCGTTGAAACGCTTTGCCTGCTGGTGCTGGGATGATCAGCGCTCGCACAGTGAACCTGACCCACATTGCAGCGGAGCGCCCCTCTCGCGCCAAAGTTGCATCAACCTATCGCCGCCTGCAATGTTTCTTCCAGCACATGCGCCTGCCCGATGACTTGAGCGTCGGCATTGTGATGGCGCTGATCGACACCCCGAAGCGCGGGTCACTCGGCATGGACCGGACCAACTGGAAGAGCAGCAAATCCGACGTCAACAGTCTTATGCTTGCCGTGATCACTGAGCGCTATCGCGTCCCGCTGATGTGGAGCTTTCTGAACCATTCCGGCAACAGCACGACACAGCAAGGCATCGCTCTGATGCAGCGCTATCTGGCGCTTTTCAACGCGTCGAGCATGCGCATGTTCCTTACAGATCGCGAATTCATCGGGCATAACTGGTTCAAGTTCCTCAAGGATATGGGCATTCCATTCGCGAGCCGCGTGAAGGAAGAGCAGCTTGTCGTCGTCGAGGGGCGCGCGCTGCCGAAAGCATGGCCTTCGACCTGACAGGCTGCTATTGCCGCCCCGAAGATGACACCTTCCGGGCGCTCCGAGCGCCTCGGCACAGTGTGCAAGGTGTTCGCAAAAAGAGGCACCTGACAAGATGATCAGGCTCCAGTTGCGCAACAGGCAAGCGCGTCACTGCGCTACATCCGGCACTGGCGAGGTCACTCTGGCAGGTTTGTCTTCACAGTTGCTGCAGGCCAGATCGCGAAGCCTGATTGCGTGCTGCCCTGCGGAAATGGGTCATCGACTTTCGGTTGTTTGCTGACAAAGCTCCTGTTGCGCAAGGCATCCATTGTGTCATGGCCGCGGTGCATCACGTCAAGGTCAAGCGTCTGGTGGAAGCTGCGCACTGCGTTATTCGACCGCCCCCGGGCATTCCTGCCGACGCGGCAGGTCGTGATGAGTGGCAATCAGATGACAAATGCACCATTTCGCGTGACTTGGCCTAAATTTCGTAGACAAATTTTAACAATCTGGGCAGAAGAATGCACCGGGTCATTTGAGGCGACGAAATGGACGATCTGTTTGATGCTGGCTACACGCCAATCAATCCTGAACCTAACGATACACGCGATACTGCGACCCCCCTTGATACAGGTAATTACGGTGTCACCGGCAATGGTATTGACTGGTTCGCGCTGACAGGGCAGGCCCGTGGCCGGATCGACGTGAATATGACGTCGGTCGAAGATATCAATCTGAACATGATCCTGTTCAACCCTGATGGTGCCCCGGTCCGGGGGGTCCTCTCGGATCGGATTGATGGTGGTTTCGAGTATATCGTCCCAGCGACCGGAACGTATTATCTGCAGGTCACGACAGCGAATTTCGGAGAAAACCCACCTGCAGACTTGACGGCTTCTTACGCGCTTGATGTGGTCCTGCCCGCCTTTATCGAGCCAGATGGCAATGACACGCGCGCGACAGCCTCTCCGATCACGGATGGCACGCATGAAATCATCGGCACCGGCGTTGATTGGTTCCGCTTTGAAAGCCCACCCGGCATCCTGTCGATCGACATGCAGCCCGAAGGTCACCTGCCAGAAGGTGACCCGCGCAACGCTCCGCGTGATCTGGTCGTGCGACTGTTTGACTCTGCAGGGCGGGAACTGGTCGCGAGCGGGGATGGATTCTCACATTTCGTGACGACAACAGACACTTATTATCTGAATATTCACCAATCGAATGCACGCGTAGATGCTCCGGATGATCTGATCCTGAGCTACACGCTGGATGTTGACATTCCGGCTGCGCGCCCGGCAGATGGCAATGACACCAGAGCCACGGCCACACCGCTGGACGAGGGGTTGCAGACAATTTCCGGCAGCGGTGTGGACTGGTTCCGCTTTGAAAGCCCAGCCGGTTTCGCATCGCTTGAAATGACCCCACTGGCCACGGATGATCTGCCCGCGCAAGACCTGCGGATGGTGCTCTTCAATGCGCAAGGGCAAGCGATACGTGCCGAGCCTGTGGTCGGCAACGGCCCTGAGAGTTTCACACATTTCCTGCCCTCGCAAGGCACCTACTACGTCAAGATCTCATCTGCGCTGCACCCTGACGACGCCACATCCGCAGGCTTCCCGCTCGATTACACATTGTCGCTCAGCCTGCCGGAAGCGATCATCCCGAATGGCAATGGCGATATCGAAAATGCCAGACCCTTGGGCGCCGGTACCCATAACATGCTGGGCACGCAAGTAGATTGGTTCGAACTAGATACGCCGCTGGGCATGATCTCGATTGATCTGGAAGCCGGCAGCAATCTGCCTGATGGCGACCCACGCAACACGCCCCGCAACCTGAATATAGAGCTATACAACTCAGCCGGGGTCGCAGTTGCGTCCAGCACCAGTTCGTCATTCAGCGAGAGCATCAATTACTTCGCGCCAGTTCCGGGCCCCTATTTTCTGAAAGTCCTGGACGCGCAATTCGGTGACGATGCCCCAGCAGACCTGATCCTTAATTACGATCTCGACATTCGCCTGCCGACAGCGCTTGAGCCCGATGGCAATGACAGCATGGACACCGCGACACCGCTGACCGAAGGGTCGCAGGTCATCTCGGGCACCGGGCAG
>SKSL01000092.1 GCA_007123015.1 Natronohydrobacter sp.
GGCGGGATCATCCGCAAGGGGATCGCGCTGACGCCGGTGAAATTCGGGATCAGCTTTACCGCGACCTGGTACAATCAGGCGGGTGCGCTGGTGCATGTCTATAATGACGGCTCGATCCATCTGAACCATGGCGGCACCGAGATGGGCCAAGGGCTATATACCAAGGTCGCGCAAGTGGTCGCCGATGCGTTTCAATGCGATATTGACCGGATCAAGATCACCAAGACCACGACGGAAAAAGTGCCCAATACCTCGGCCACGGCGGCCAGTTCCGGCAGTGATCTGAACGGGATGGCCGCGCTCGATGCCTGCAACCAGATCAAAGCGCGGCTGGTCGCTTTCGCGTCCGAGCATTGGAAGGTCGCGCCCGAGAGCGTACAGTTCCTGCCCGGTCGCGTGGCAGTCGGCGCGCAGCTGATGCCCTTCACTGATTTCATTCGCGCGGCCTATATGGCCCGCGTACAACTTTCCGCTGCTGGCTTCTACAAGACACCGGAAATTCACTGGGACCGCGCCTCGGGTCGCGGTCAGCCTTTCTATTATTACGCCTATGGCGCGGCCTGTGCCGAAGTCAGCATCGACACGCTGACCGGCGAGACCCGCGTGGACCGAGCCGATGTGCTGCATGATGTGGGCCGCTCGCTCAACCCCGCGCTGGATCTGGGGCAAGTGGAAGGGGCGTTCATTCAGGGCATGGGGTGGCTGACTTCCGAAGAACTGGTCTGGGATGACAAGGGCGTGCTGAAAACCCACGCGCCTTCGACCTACAAAATCCCGCTGGCCTCGGACCGGCCACGCATCTTCAATGTGCGGTTGGCGGAGTGGTCGGAAAACACCAAACCCACGATCAAACGCTCGAAAGCTGTGGGTGAGCCACCTTTCATGCTGCCCATCTGCGTGTTTGAAGCGATCGGGATGGCCGTCGCCTCGGTCGCCGATTACGGCGAATGCCCCCGACTGGACGCGCCCGCGACACCGGAACGGGTGCTGATGGCCGTGGAGCGGTTGCGCGGATGAGAGGGGCGCGCACGTTGTTGACCGGGGCTTCGCCCGTGATCCGCGTGGTGATCACCAGTGTCAAAGGGTCAAGCCCGCGCGAGGCCGGGGCCGAGATGTTTGTCACGGCGACCGGGCTGGCCGGGACCATCGGCGGCGGGCAAGCCGAATGGCAGGCACTGACCAAGGCCCGCGCGATGCTGGCCGAAGGAGTGATGCGCGCATCGCTGGACATCGCCCTTGGTCCGGAGATTGGCCAATGCTGCGGCGGGCGCATGGTGCTCGACTTCCAGCGCCTTGGTGAGGCCCAGCGCATAAACCATCTGGCGCGGCTGGACGCAGATCCTGTGCCCCATCTGCTGATCCTTGGCGCAGGCCATGTCGGGCGCGCGCTTGCGCGGCTGGCATTGACCTTGCCCTGGCGTGTGCTTCTGATTGATCCGCGCGCGGAAGAATTGGCGCTGGCGCCTGTGGGGGTCGAGACTCGGCTGACCCCTTTACCCGAAGCCGATATCGCCAGCGCCCCCCCGGCCAGTGCCTTTGTGGTCACGACCCATGATCACGGGCTGGATTTCCTGCTGACCCTTGCGGCCCTGCGGCGGGGCGATGCGGCCTATGTCGGGCTGATCGGATCACAGACCAAACGCGCCCGGTTCGAGCGTTTCGCGCGTGACACGGGCGATGTGCCGACAGCGCAACTTGTCTGCCCTATCGGCGCAGCCGGTCTGGGCGACAAACGCCCCGAGATCATTGCGCTGATGACAGTTCAGGAAATCTGTACTGCCTTTCGCGCTGGTGGCAGCGCGACGGATCAAGGCACGATCCCCGCATCTGACCAGATGGCACAAATCTGAAAGCGTTTTTCATGGAGCGAAAAATCATCCGCGCCCGGCTGCTGAGTTTCCGGCGCGAACCGCTGACGCCGGACGACACCGACAGCTTCCGCTACATCGAGGATGGCGGGCTTCTGATCGAGGATGGCGTGATCCGCGCATTTGACGATTTCGACCGGCTGGATGCGACTGGCGCGACAGTGACCGACCATCGTCCGCATCTGGTGATGCCAGGTTTCATCGACACGCATCTGCACTTTCCGCAAACACAGGTGATTGCGTCCTGGGCGGCGGAATTGCTCGACTGGTTGAACGATTACACCTTTCCCGAAGAAACCCGCTATTCTGACCCCGAGCTTTGCGCGCGCATGGCAAAGGTGTTTCTGGACTTGCTGACCGCGCATGGCACGACGACAGCCGTGGCCTATGCCTCTGTCCATGCCCCCTCTGCCGAAGCCCTGTTTGCTGAAGCGCTGGCGCGCAACATGCGGCTGATCACGGGCAAGATTCTGATGGACCGCAATGCCCCTGATGGTCTGCGTGACACAGCGCAATCGGGCTATGATGACAGCAAGGCGCTGATCGCGCGTTGGCATGGGCAAGGCCGCTTGGGCTATGCAATCACGCCGCGCTTTGCGATCACCTCGACGCCTGCGCAGATGGAAGCGGCGCAGACTTTGGCACGTGAACATCCCGACTGTCATATCCAGACCCATCTGAGCGAGAACCACGCGGAAATCACGCTCTCCTGCCAGCTTTACCCCAAGGCAGTGGACTATACCGATATTTACGCGTCCCATGACTTGTTGCGGGAAAACAGCTTGCTAGGCCATGCGATCCATCTGTCAGAGCGTGAGATCGGAGCGCTGGCAGAGGCCAGCGCGCGGCCCGTGTTCTGCCCGACATCGAATCTGTATCTCGGATCGGGCTTGTTCAATGACGCCAAGCTGCGCAAGGCGGGGCTGGTGAATGCCATCGCCAGCGATGTCGGCGGCGGCACCAGTTATTCCATGCTGCAAACACTGGCAGAAGGGTACAAGATCCTGCAGCTTCAAGGCCAGCGTATGCACCCCTATCGTGCCTTTCACTGGATCACGCGCGGCAATGCCGTGGCTTTGGGATTGGAGGATCGGATCGGCACGCTTGATGCGGGCAGTGAGGCCGATCTGGTGGTGCTCAACGCTTGCGCGACACCGGCCATGGCATTGCGGATGGCACGCGCGCGCGGGTTGATGGATGAGCTGTTCACGCTGCAAGTGATGGGAGATGACCGTGCAGTGGTGCAGACTTATGTGGCAGGGGTGGCGTGTACATGAAACGTATCGAGAGCGCGCCCCGCCCAGCATCAGTGCAAATACGATGTTCAATGCGGGCTGGCTGGCTGCGCAGGCGGCGTGTCAGCAGAAACACAAAGAGCAGCTGGGCAAACGCCAGAGCACATGTTCGCCTGAGATAGGGCGACTCGTCTCAAAGCATGCTGGTTCGAGGGTTGCGCCGGATGTTCTGGCGCAGAGCCTCTTGCATAGGAGACGGGCCATGAAGGTTATGCGATTGCCGGGGTTTGCGGGGTGAGGGTTATCTTGTTTGCGGCCTTGAGCAGGTTCTGCCCGATCGCCGCTATCGCCATTTGGGCGTGGGTTTTGGTCAACCCGAAATAACGGGCGCGGTGCAGGCCGAACAGGCGTTTCATGGTCCCGAAGCACTGCTCGACGCGAAATCGGCGTTTCGAGATCAGCTTGTTGAAGCGCTTCTCGGACCCTCGCAACGGGCGGCCACGGACGGCTTTTCGCAGTGAAAGACCTCTGCATAACCTGATTTGCGTGACGAAATGAGGGCAGCGCCTGCCTGGGTAGGCGCTTTGGCGTAAGGGTGCCAATTGCGAGTCGATTGAATAATTTGTTATGTTACAAC
>SKSL01000254.1 GCA_007123015.1 Natronohydrobacter sp.
GCGCGACACGGTCGCCGATGCGCGCCATCACCGCAGCCGCGTAATCGGCAAAGCGCTCGGAAGTCTCGCGATTGGCCCAGCCGCCCTTGTCGGCCAGTGCCGAAGGCAGATCCCAGTGATAAAGCGTCAGGACAGGCTTGAGCCCGCGTGCGATCATGCCATCGACAAGCCGGTCGTAGAAATCCAGACCCTCCGGGTTGACCGTCACGCCGTCGGGCATAACCCGCGCCCAGGAAGTCGAGAAACGGTAAGCGTCGAGTCCTGCATCGCGGATCAGGTCGATGTCTTCTTCCCAGCGCAGGTAGTGCTCGCAAGCGCGTGATCCGTCCTCATTGCCCACGACATTGCGCCCGGTGGCTGCGAAACTGTCCCAATGGCAGGGGCCGGCCCTACCAAAGACGTGGCCCTCAATCTGATATGCCGCTGTCGCTGCGCCAAAGATGAAGCCCGCCGGGAAGTCCGAGCGTTTCGGCATGGCCAGTTTGGGGGCAGGTGAGATGGTATCTGACATCGTGATCTTTCTCCAGTTGCGTGACAGGGGGGTGTGGTGCGGCAGGCTTCGGTGACCTTGGGGCACCGCTCTGCGAAAGGGAGGCCGATGCTGTCGAGGCCGCACACGGTGATCTCGGCGCGTTTTTTCGGCGCGGTGCCAGCAGCGCTGCGCCGCCCGGATTGCGGGATCGCGTCGATCAGTAGCTGCGTGTAACGGGGGCGGGGGGTCTGGGTGATGCTGTCAATTTTGTCCCATTCGACCATATGGCCGAGATACATGATCGCCATGCGTCCGGCGAAATAACGCGCGGTGGCGATGTCATGGGTGGTATACATGAAGCCGATTCCCTCCTGCTTCATGTCCTCCATCAAGTTCAGAATCTCCAGCCGGATCGACACATCCAGCGCGATGGTGGGTTCGTCCCTCACGATCAGCTTGGGTTGCAGCGCAAGGCTGATCGCGACAGGCGGCGAGCATCTTGGGCGGCATCCGCCCACCGGCGGCCGCGAATATCGCATCGACCGGATCACCGGACATCAGACGCGGGATCAGGAAATTGAAGGTGATCGCGACGCAGAATGCGACCAGGTAAAAGCAAGACCTGTGAGAACGAAAGCCATGCGCCTCCGGGTTGCGGGCGGCAAAGGTGCGGTCGATATCAGCGATGATATTCGATCCCCAGTCGATCTCGTCTGTCATCAGCGCGGGCCAGATCCGCGTGTTGTCCGAATACTGACAGAAGCGGATGCAGTCGAGGAAGGGCAATCCCTGATCCGCGAGGTGGTCATGCGGGTTGCGGCAGACCTCGATCTGGTTGGACTGGACGGATGTGACCTCGGTGATCGGACCAGAGCCGCCCGGGCCGAGTTTGCGGAAGGTGATCTTCTTCTCGGCACTCTCCCGGATGTGCTTGGGCATGACGTAACTCTCGGCCAGATACCAGTCGAGCGTGGAATCGGGGCGCGACATGTGGATGCGCACAGTCAGCGGGTCGATCACGGTCAGATCCGCCAACAAACTTTCCGGTCATTTGCCGGTCTTGTCAAGCGCGACCTCGTCGCGGCCCAAGGCCAGCGCGAAGGCCCGATCCTCGGCGGTCAGCGCGGTGTCGTCCGAGCAGATCAGCCCCTCACCCAGGCGGATTGTCATGGATGACAGGTCCTCGGCATACTCGAAGCTTTCGGCCAGTCGGAAATGCGTTTCGCGCGCCATGACGTTATGGTTCCACAGCAGTTCGAACATAGTGCCGCGCACCATGTCCTTCTGCGCATTCGAGACCCGATTGAAGTCATCCGTTAGCACACCGCCTTGCGCAGGCGTCTGGGCCGTAACCGCCGCTGCCGCGGCAAGGTTCGCCAGAGCGCAGGCGGAAAGAGTGGTTCGCAACAAATGCTCCCCTTGCCATATTGAGATCCAGCATCTGCAACGATACAGATCCAAAATAGCGCTAACTAAAACGCGACAGTTCGACAGGTCAATGATGAATTGTGACAAAAGCGCAAAGCATAACAGAACGAGAGCGGCGGCATGGGCCCGACCATTTCTTGGACCAAGGCGTCACAGAAGCGCCCGACGCCAAGGACCATCGCAGATCTTAGCGGGCTCGCGGTGACAACAGTGTCGCGCGCACTGGGCGCACCAACGTCATTGCCATCATCATGCCCATGGAAGAAGAGGCGCTCAACATGATCTCGCGCCTTGTTGCCGCAAGTGCGGGTGCCCTGAGCGGCACTCCGTATCACCTTGTTGTCATCCCCGAGATACCGGGCCAGTCCCTGCTTGATCCCGTGCGCTATGTGGTAGAGACGCGCTCTGCCGACGCGGTCATCTTCAACCGCATCCAGCCGCAGGACCCGCGCGTTGCTTATCTGCGCGAAAAGGGCTTTCCCTTCGTCACACATGGACGGTCAGACTGGCATGCAGACCATGCGTGGTTTGACTATGACAACGACGGGTTCGGACGCCGCGCAGTTGCGCATCTGGCCAGACGAGGGTGGCGCAATCTGCTGCTGATCGCACCGCCTGCCACCGAAACCTATGGCCCCGGCGATGGCGGCGGGCGTCGCCCATGGTCGACAGCCCAAGCGGGGTGCCAACCCCCTGCGGCAAGTGCACTGGCCACGCCGCACTCCCGATCTGCTCGGCAATATGGCGCGCCAGCATGTCGCCGCTGATGGACCAGAGCCTGTCGCGTTCATTCGCATTCCCGCAACAGGCTCTGATCTATTGTTTACGCATGTTTTCATGTGCAAAATCGGTTCCCACTTATGCGCAACATGCTCTGACGGAACCGCCCCCGGGCAGGGCAGTTCAAGCAGCGCTGGAGCGGGCATCTCATTATGCGAGGTTTCAATCTAACGGCTGCTTGATTCCTATCTGGTATGGCTGACCAAGATAGGCGGATTGTTTGTTGCTGTTGCCTTGGTTCTGGCCTCTCAAGCGGTGTCTAATCAGCGGGCAAGTTGCTCGGCAAAGGATATCGAAAAAGGCCGTCGCAGCATGACTTCCCGCCTGAGTGACGACTATGGGCCAGTGTCGATGGCCGCGCAGTCAATGGTCACCGCACGCATTACCTTGAAGCAGGTCACAGCCCCAAAGCGACCAGCACCACGAGAACGGCCCCTGCTGAAAGTGCATAGGCCAGAACCGGGACGAGCGTATGGCGCAGAACCGCCCCATCACGTCCGGTCAGCCCCACTGTGGCCGTGCCCGCGATGATGTTATGCGGCGCAATGGCATTGCCGATAGCCGCGCCCAAGCCCTGCGCTGCGGCCATCATGAGAAGCGGCAGGTCCAGACTGCGCGCTGTGGCGGCCTGAAATTCTGTGAACAGGATATTCGAAGCCGTGGCCGACCCGCTGACGAAAGTGCCCAAAGCCCCGATCAGCGGCGCAAGGAGCGGCCAGAACGCCCCGGCCTGCGCCGCCGCGTCCGCCGCCTGTGCGATCAGCCCGCCATGTACCATCAGCCGCGCCAGCGCCAGCATCACGAAAAGCGCCAGCGCCACTGGCGCAAGTCTGCGCAGCGCGGCCCCCATCGCAGGGCCAAGCGCGGCCCACCGCCCGGTCAGCGATGCGGCCAGCACCAGCCCCAGCATGAGCAGCGTGCCGGGGTGGTAAAGCGGTGCCATCCCGCCGGAATAGCCCTGCCAGTCCCAACCAAGCCACAGCCCCGACAGGCTGGCCTGCAGCGGCGCAACAAGGCGTGTCAGCAAAACCAGCGCGAGGATCAGCAGATAGGGCAGAA